>CBFDBV010000181.1:0-9212 GCA_965603135.1 uncultured bacterium | reverse complement strand
AAACCGAGTTGCGCGCCGTGCGCGCAACTACTCCCGCCGAGGCGGGACGCCGCCGCCATCTCCAATCTCTCGCCACCGCATGATCCTGGGCGAGCAGTCAGAGACCGCCCCCATTCTGCTGAGCGGCCACAAGGGCCTGTCGCCGGCGTGAAGGCCACACTCAGCCGGTTCAGAGCGCAACGGCTCAAGGCTTCACGGATGGCCGCGGCTAGCGGCCCCACGGGGTTTCCTATTCCTCGTCCATCCGCAGGATGCGGCGGGCGTTGGCGCTGGCGATGGCCCGGCGGACCTCGTCGTCAAGGTCAAGCGATGCCAGCCACTCCATGTGCGGGATCTCCTGATTCGCGATGAAGTAGTCCGTCGCAAAGAGCATCTTGCGCCAGTTGCGCTCGATGAAGCCGATGGTGAACTCCGGGTCGCGCGTCATCGCGTTGTAACCGGACCCCGCCGACAGGTCCAGATACAGGTTGTCATACTCCGCGGCGAGCCGGTCAATCGCGCCGCCGGGCGTGATGGGCCCGTCCGGGTAGCCGCAGGTGCGGTCGTCGTCGCCGGAGATGGCGCACCAGAAGCCCGGGCCGTGGCCGCAGAAGATGCAGCTTGGGAACTCCCTCAGGCAGGCCTCCAGGCGCGGCAGGCCCACCTCGTCCGTGCAGAAGCGCGTGTTGATCTCGAAGACGTAGGGCAGGCCCAGCTCGTCGCACTTGGCGTAGACGGCCTTGTTGAGCGGGTCGTCGAAGGCCAGGCCGTTGAGCGCCTCGCCAAAGCCCTTGCAGCCGTAGGTGTTGACGAACACGTCCACCTGCTCGGCGAGGTGCGGCATACGCGGGTCCACGCAACAGAAGGCGATGAGGCGCTCGGGGTAGCGGTCGCGCGCGGCGATGGCGTCCTCGGTGAGGTAGTAGCCGGCGCAGACCTCGGGGCTTTCGAGCGGCAGCAGGCAGGCCATCTCGATGCCCATGCGGTTCATCCAGTCAATGAGTTGCTCGGGCGAGGGGGAGACGCGGCCCCAGGGATACTCGTGGCGGAAACAGTTGCCCAGATGCACGTGGAAGTCAATCATCACAGGCCTCCCTACGGCCGGCAATCGGGAACCGGCAATCGGCAATCGGGAACGGCGCACGGCAGCGAGCTGGAAGTTGTGTTCAATGACCCGCCCTACCGGATGGCGCCTGTAACTTGACGTTCCCCTATTCCCTGCCGTTCTCTGCGCTCTCTGCGTCTCTGGGGTCCTCCGTGCGCTGCTGTTCCTCCTCCGTGTCTCCCTCCGCCTCACCGAACGTATTCTGTATCCTCCGCGCGATCGGGCGGAAGGCGCCGGTTATCTGCTCGGCCAGCGCGCGCATGTTGACCGTCAGGCGCTTGCGGCGCGGCGGGGCCTCCGCGGCCTCCTCACAGATCGGCAGCCACCGGCACAGCACTATCTTCAGCGCCGCGGCCACCGGCGTCGCCAGGATCGTCCCCCACACTCCTCCCAGGTTGTATCCCGCCAGCAGCGCGAAGAACACCACCAGCGGGTGCAGGCCGATGCGCCGGCCCACGATCCTGGGCATCACGAAGCTGTCCGAGAGCTGGTTGACGAGCAGCACTACCGCCAGCCCGGCCGCGCCCGCGATCAGGGCGTGATGATCTGCGGTCACGTACCCGAACAGGCCTGCCGCCGCGGCGCTCAGCGCCGTCCCCAGCCAGGGAACCACGTAGATGATGCCCGACAGCGCCCCGATCAGCACGCCGTACTCGCTCGCGGTGAACGCCCCGACGATCTCCAGCAGCACCGCGGTGGCTATGCCCACCGTCACACAGGTCAGCGCCAGCCCGCGCAGATACTGTCCCAGCATCACGTTGATCTCCCGGTCGAGCTCGGCAACCTCGGCCTTGCCGTCCGCCGAGAGCAGCCCGCTGACCTGCCGCCGCATCGGCTCCAGGACCATCATGAACTGAAAGGCCACCGCCGCAACGATCAGGACTACCCCGAGCAACGACAGCGAGCGGGCGAGCCGGTCGCTGGCCCACACGAGTATCTCGGGTATGTGCTCGGCGGCCCAGGCCCCGGCCTCGTCGAGCTTCGCGTCCAGATAGGGCATAATGTCAACGGTGGGGAAGTGCCGCCGCAGGTAGCCCTCCAGGGCGTTCTCTGCTCTCTCGCAGAGCTGGTCAGCGCTGGCGGCGTAGTCGGGCCAGTTGTCGGCTGCCAACTGAAGCTCGCGTATCACGATCGGCAGGCCCACGGAGCCGGCAACGATGACGGCCAACGCCACAACCGCCGTGACCGCCCACACCGCCCTCTGGCGGCTCCATCCCCGCCTCTCCAGCCGGTCCAGGGCCGGGTCCAGCAGATACGCTATCAGCAGGCCCGCCCCCAGTATCACGATGACCGGGTACAGCCGCGCCAGGAGCTGCCACAGCGCGAAGGCGCCCGCACCACCAAGGGCGATGGCTGCCGTGACCTTCGAGAAGGACCATCTCTCCATCCGGGTCCCCCGTCAGCACTACTGCGGCGTGAGCAGGATGGCGTGAGGCTGGCTGGCGGCGTTGACGCCCCATCCGGCCGTCTGGCCGGCGTTGTTTATCGCCCACTGGCCCGCCACCGTCCAGCCGGAAGAGCCACTCGCCAGCAGGTCGTTGAGGTTGTGCAGGGTCGTGCCGTCGTAGAGGAAGCCCCACGTATGGGACGATCCAACGACGTGCCCGCTGTCGTTGACCGCGTAGCCGTAGCTATGCGAGTCGTTGATGCCGCCCAGATCCTGCATGCTTGTCCCGTCGTGGAGGAAGGCGCGCGTCAGAGCATCGCCGCTGGTGTCGGCGTACCCGGTGACCAGCACGCCATTGTTGCTGATCGCCACAGCGAAGCTGCCGGTCCCGCCCAGACCACCAAGGTCGCTGATGGTACCGTTATCCCACATGCAGGCGCGCCCGTCCATGTTGCCCACGATCTGGCCGGCGTTGTTGATCCCGTGAGCCTGACCAGAGAGCGCCCCGTCCAGGGGCAGCGGGCCCATAGTGCCGTTGCAGATGAACGCGTCGTTGCTGCTGTAGCCCACGACCTCGCCGGCATTGTTGATGTCCTGCGCGTAGCTGTCGCCTCCTCCCAGCGCGCCCAGGTCGTGCATGGTGGTGCCATCGTAGTAGAAGGCGTGCGTGGCAGTGTCGCCAGCGACCTCCGACCAGCCGACCACCTGGTTGTCGTCGTTGATGGCGTTGGCCCGACTCTCGGTCCCGCCGAGGGTGTCCAGGTCCTGCATCGTGGTGCCGTCGTAGTAGAAGGCATGGCTGGTGCTGTCGCCGTTCGTGTACGACCAGCCGACGACGTGGCCCTGGCTGTTGATGCCACGGGCCTCGCTCCTGTTGCCGGACCCCAGAACGCCCAGGTCCGTGACGGCGTAGGTCCCCGCCCCGTTGCCTCCATTGCCTCCGTTACCTCCGTTGCCGCCGTTACCGCCGTCGGCGGGCGTTCCCCCGCCGCCTCCACAGCCCTGCAGAGCGGGTACAGTGGCCATGAGCGCGACCGCGAGAAGAACAACCACCGTCAACACCATCGCCGATCGCATACAGAACACTCGCATCATGGTGCCCACCTCCTGGTCAATTGTGCGCCATCCATCGGTCAGCCGTCGCACGGCTTCGCGAACGGATCGTTCGCCAACCTCAGTGCCGACACCTGCCTGAAGGGCAGCGAAGAGAGCAGGGGCAGCAGCAACAGCAGCGACTTCCCCCTTCGCTGAAGGTACGGGGGACAGGCAGGGACAACAGCTAGCGGCAAACGGCCCACAGGCGATCCCACTGCGCCCTTTCAGGGCTTCGAGGGACAAGGGTCGTCTCTGCCACGGTGCGGTGGCTCACTCGCGGGTGGGCGTGGCAACGAGGACCGAATAAGGATCGAGCTGCACCGACAGGCGCGCTTCCCAGGGCACGACCGTGTTCTGCGTGATGCCAGCTTCGCCGACCAGCTTGATCAGGCGCACCTGCTTCGTCGCGGGCTCTGGCAACTCGACCACCGCCGTGCGCGGCTCGATGAGGGAAAAGGCCACCACGCGATCGGTCCCCACGAACTGCGGGCAGTCGCGCGTCACCCAGCCGAAGTGATCCAGGTCCTGCTTGATGAGCACCCGCGCCGCATCCTGCCTCAGATACCATGGGTTCGTGGTGTCCAGCAAGACATTGCCCGCCTCGTTGCGAGCGCAGATGACGCGCTCGCCATCATCGGTCACGACGTGGCGCAGCGGATGGGCAGGCTCAGGAATGTGCCGCGCATCGTAGAGCAGCGTCTGCGCCTGCGCATCGCCCTCGACGTCGTGGACGGCCGGTGCAAGCTGCTCAAGCGCGGCGCCTCCTGGATCCAGCGGCGAGCCGATCTCGGCGCCGGTCTGATCGAACTGCGTGTTGAACCACGCGAAGACGTTCTTGCCCGCGTAGTCAACCACGCTCTCGTCGGGTCGGTAGTAGCCGCAGACCACGAGGTTGTCATAGACAGAGAGGTCGCCGGTGATGTCAACGTCTGCGAACTCGCTGAGCACCCCCAGCGGGACCACGGGGCCCTCTTGAGCCGCCCACGGCCTGCCGACCGCGCGCCAGGTGTTGAAGTTCTCCTCGGGGTTCCAGTAGTAGGCGATCTCGCCCCGCTTGAACTCGCGCACGAGCGGGACGACCTTCGAGGCGAGCTGGGAGACGCTGCGGAAATCCTTGTCGCTGCCGGCGCCGGGGCCGTTGCCGTTGAAGATCGTGAAGACGAAGACCTTGTCACTGGCGGCGTAGAGCGAAGCAAGATACGGGAAGAACTCCTCGGGACTGTTGTTGTAGTGCGAGACGTGATTCCACCACTGATTGCCGCTGGTGGGCCTGCCGCCGGCGTAGCCCGGCCCCCAGCCGACCCAGAGTTCCTTGTCGGGATACTCGTGGCGCAGCGTCTTCGCCCAGCCGATGGCCTTGGTCGCCAGCGCCGCGTTCAGCGGCGTGTCCGACCACCTGCCGTACCAGTAGAACTGGCAATCGTAGAGCACGTCATAGTGAGCCGGCGCGCGGCGCACTCCCAGGCCGTGCCAGTTGCGCTCGTTAGTGACGTAGGAAATCGCGGTCTTGACATTCGGGTTGGCGGCCTTCGCCTCGCCGGCCATCGCGATCAGAAGCTCGTCCTGCACGCCGACCATGAACTCCCACCAGTCGGTGGCGAGCTTGGTCGGGGCCCTGGTGTTCTCTTTGAGGGTCTCGAGGTCGGCGTCGGTGTAACCGTACTTCTCCTTGAAGCGGGCGACGCTGAGTTCGTCGAAGGACCAGCTTCGCGGCGACAGGCCCCACTCGTCGGGGCCGATGTAGTCCGCCAGCGGCGCCCAGATGCGCACCAGGTGCAGCGCGTAGGTGCGGAAGCCCTCGTCCAGCCAAGAGGGCCAGCGATTGCTCACCTTGCCGGCGCTGTCCACGGCCCAGACCTTCACCTCATTCGGCTTCGGGCGCCAGAAGGAGATGGCGAGCTTCAGTCCCTGCTGGCGCAGGGCGCTCAGTCGCTCCACGATCTCGGGCTTGACGCTCGCCTGAAGGGTTCCCGGCTCATCCAGAAGGCCGGGGTTGGAGAAGAAGAACAGCGTGTTGGCGTTGAACTCTCGGCAGCGCTGCGCGATCTGTTCGGGAGTGTTCGCCAGGAACTCCCCGCCGGCAATGCAGCAGATGGTCCGGTCCACGGAATCGGGCAGGGCGACCTGGTCAATGCCCTCCCAGGTCTTCAGTGGCCTCTCGGGCGGCGCGTCCATGATGGGCAGGCCCTCCCGGTCGTCGCTGGCCAGCCAGTCAATGGTGTTGAGCAGCAGCCGCTCGTACGGCTCAGCGGCGGCCTTGTTGTCGCCGAGGAACTCGATGGCGCGGGGCAGGTTGTAATGCGCAAGGCAGAAGACCTTGCCCTTGCCGTAGCCTTGGGCGGTGGCCCACCCCCATCTCTTCTCCTCGCCGGTCTTCACGTACGTGACCTGCTCGCCCTCGCCTTTGCGCTCGGTGGGCTGGGCTTTCATCTCCAGGAGCAGCAGGCCGGTGCTGGGCACCAGGGCGTTGACGCTGCGCACCGAGGACCGGTTGAGCTCCTCGGGCGGCTGCACCCACTCGCCGATGGGCAGGCCAGCGGTGGTCGGGTGCTCTGCGGTGGCGCGGTAGGCATAGTACCAGCCGACGCCGTAGCCGCCGTGGCCGTAGGTGGCGCCGGCCAGATCGTAGATGATGCGGCCGGTGAAGAGGGCGCCGCCGGCCTGAACGTAGGCCCGGAGGCCATCTGTGCGAGAGGCGGAGAGACGTGCGCCCGGGTTGATGAGGACGCGGTACTGAGCGAGGCCGGCGGGCTCCAGCAGGTCATCGGCGGTCAGCAGCTCGCAATCGTAGCCGAGCGCCTCCAGGACGCGCACGTAATCCTCCCCGTCAATGACCCCGATGCGCACCTGGGCGGCGCACTCGGAGATGCCGCCGACCAGCCCTACGCACACCGCAAGCAGGGCCAACACCGACCAGGCGGCGCCGAGTTGCTTGTCCATCAGGTCAGCTCTCCTGTATCCGCCAGGTGGTCTGCTTCTCCGAGGAGTCCTTCGCTGACCGCCGCGCGCACACCTGCGCGAACGGCAGCAACGAAAGCGAAGACAGCGACAACAGCGACGATCCCCCTTCGCCCCTTGGGGGGCTTCGGGCGACAAGCAGCGCCGACAGCGATACATAGCCCAGAGACCCAGAGAGCGCAGAGAACGACATGGCACGGACGAACGGCAAACGGGGGACTGAGAGAACGCGTTGCGCGGGCACCCAAGGGCAAGAGGGGTAAGACGGAGAAAGGAAGGCGTGAAGTCGCAGGAGAGCCCCGCTGCTGGGAGGGATTCGGATGCGGACGATGACAGTCATTTGCCTCATCGCGCTGGCGACGGGCATCGCCATTGCGCAGGAGGCGGTGCAGATTGCCGACGAGATGACCTTGCCCGGCGGCGGGTCGGAGACGCTTAGTTTCGAGGCGCCTCCAACGCCTGAGGGCAAGATCGCCCTGCTGCACTTCAGGGGGAGGCTCATAACCGAGAAGTACGCCGGGCACTGCCCCGGAGTGAGGGTGGAGGTGAACGGGCATGAGCTTGATGGCACACGGCTGGTGAACAAGCCCGATGAGCTGGAGTGGGGCCTCGGGAAGATCGCGCCCTGGTGGAGCGGCGGCTTCCGGCTGATGTACAGCCCGGACTTCGAGGGCAACAACCAGGAGGATAACCCCTACTACGTGCGCGGCGGTCAGGCTTACACCTTCGACCTGGACGTCACCGACCTGCTGAAGGTCGGGGAGAACGAGTTGCTGCTGCGACACGCGCAGCGTGAGAAGGACTGGCGCCAGGCGCTGATCGTGGACCTGAGGCTGGAGTTCAAGGAGCCGGCGGAGGTGGGTGTGGTGGAGGTCGGCCCGCCGACCGGCGAGCTGCCCTTCATCGCGCCGGAGATGGCGCATAGGGCTGACTACGACCTGCGCCTGAGCGAAGGCGGGGGGATCGTCGTGACTGTTGGCGGAAGGGAGCACGCGATCCACTCGGCCTTCAGCCACGAGCGGGGCGGCTGGAACACGCTCTCCGCCACCGGCGAGGCGACAGGGGAGGGCGGCTGGTCGGTGTCGGTGGCGCCGGCGACCGGGGGGCCGTTCGAGGCCCAGGCGCAGGCCGAAGACTACGCTCTTAGACGCGTGGTGACGTCGCACGACGAGTTCATCAGCGTCGAGGATACCGTCACCAACACCTCCGGGCGCGACCTCGCGCTGCTGCAAAGACACGAGGTCTCCGCCGAGGGCCTCGAGGACCTCTGCCTGGGCGGTCTGCACCCGGTCTCCAAGAGCGGGGTGTTGAGCGAGCCAGCCAACCCGACCACGCTCATCGTCTTCGAGGGCAGCCAGCTCGGGCTGATGGCCGCCGACGATGTGCTGCGCATACACGTCCAGCAGTACTGCGAGGAGGGGATGGCCGGTATCCGCGATAACGACGGCGCGCTGGCTGTGGGCGCCACGCAGACCTACCGCTGGGAGATGTACCCGAGCGCGGAGACCGGCTACTACCGGATGGTCAACGCTATCCGGCGGGCGGATACCGCCAACTTCACCATCCCCGGAGGCTTCGCGTTCATCAACCCGCGCGAGCCGTTCACCTCGATGAGTGACGAGCAGCTCGGGGCCTGGCTGGACGCCAAGAACGCCAAGATCGTGGGCCTCTCCATCACCGTGCCGAAGTACCACGGCAAGCACACCCACGGCACCGCATTCCTGCTGGTGGACCACACGCCCAAGCGCGAGTTCGCCGAGCGTATCCGGCGCATCCGGCCGGGGACCATCGTGCTGGTGTACTTTCACTGCTTCATCAGCACCGAGGATGAGGCGCCCGAGAAGTACGCGGACTCAGCCATCCTCGCACCGGACGGGACGCCGCGCGTCTACTCCAAGGACATCTACCCGATGTTCCTGCCGCTCGTGGACAATGCGTACGGGCAGAAGATGCGCGAGTACGTGGAGATGATCCTGGACGAGTGCGGGGCGGATGGCGTCTACTGGGATGAGCTGTCGCAGAGCCGCTGGCAGTACCACTTCGGCGAGCCGTGGGATGGCGTGAGCGCGACGGTGGACCGCGAGAAGCTGACCCTCACGCGCAAGAAGTCGGCGGTCTCGCTCATCACGCAGCCCTTCCGCGAGGAGATGCTCCAGCGGCTGCTGGACAACGACATTCCGCTCATCGGCAACGGCAACCCGCGCACCACGACTATGATGAAGTACCACTTCCCGCGCTTCATCGAGACGGGCTCCATCAGCAACCTGGTCAAGGGGCACCTGTACACGCCCATCGCGCTGGGCGATCACCTGACCGAGCGCAACACCCAGCACTGCGTCAACAACATGCGGCGCTGCCTGAACTACGGCTCGCTGTATTACTTCTACCACGATCAGGTGAGCGTGGACTACCCGAGCATCACCGAGAGTATGTTCCCGTGCACGCCCATCGAGCTGGGGGAGGGCTACATCATCGCCGAGGAGCGGATCCTGACGAATCGGTCGGGGAACTTCGGGTGGGGCGACGACTCGGAGGCTGATGTCCACGCCTACGGCCCGGACGGGGGAGAGGTGGCGTTCGAGTACACGGTGATCGAGAAGGATGGGGCGAATTACTACGAGTTGCGGCTGCCGCGCGATTACATGGCCGTCCTCATACGGCGGTAAACGGCAGCAAACGACGGGGGAC
>CBFDBV010000180.1:0-9270 GCA_965603135.1 uncultured bacterium | reverse complement strand
GACGGAAGCTGGCAGCAGATCGAGGCCCAGGTCACCGATGGCGCCATCAGCTTCCGCCTGGGCCCCGAGCAGGCTCCGGACGGGCAAGCCACCGTGGTCATCAACAAGCCCGACTGGATGGTGCTGGAGGACGAGACGCCCCCGCGGCTCACCGGCGTCGTCGTTGACGGCAAGCTGACCGAGTTGGCGGGAGAGATTGACCTCGGCGGCCTCGCGGAGGCGCCCAAGGGCATCGTCTTCGAGATCGCGGACGAGCAGAACCCTCTCGATCCGCGTTCTGCTCGCATTACGCTGGCGGACGTCGTGAGCGCGGCGGACGTTGACACCAGCAGGCTGGGCCCGCCCGAGAAGCGGGGCAGCTTCACCGTCTCCCTGGCGGACCTCCCGCCGGGCACTTACCGGGGCCACGTCGAGGTGGCCGACCTCTCACCTCAGGGCAACCTCGCCCGCGTGCCCATCAGCTTCTCCATCTTCGGCATCCAGGTGAGCGATGACGGGCAGGCGGTGCGCCTGGCCGGGCCCGGCAGCTCCTTCGAGGTCAACGCGCACAAGCAGCAGTTCCTCAGGATCGGAGCCGGTGGTCCCACGATGTACCTCACCGCGCAGAACGCGGGCAACTACCTCTACGTCCGCGAGTTCACCGGTGTCGAGACCATCGAGGACAGCGCCCAGGCCAAGGCGGTGCGCGTGAGCTGCTCGCTCCAGGACATTGACGACAATCCGCTGGAGACAGACGAGGCCGCCACCGAGGTGACCTACGACCTGGAGGTGCGCTCAGACCTGCCCTGCCTGCTGGTGGCCTGCCGCGCAAAGAACCTGGGGGACAAGCAGTCGGTGTACTGTTTCTGGGGCTGGCCGCCGGGTGAGGGATACGTCACGCCCGACGGCGAGCACGAGTGGAAGATGGAATACGCCGAGATCGGCCAGGTCGGCTGGGTCTACCTGCCGCCTACCAGGCCCGGCGCCGCCGGCCTCGGCTGGATCTCGCCGCTCCCCTTCGGCGAGTCACGCTTCGGCACGATGCTTCTGTACACTGAGCCCAAGCACATCGAGACCGAGACGGACGGGGTAGTCGAGATGCAGTTCGCGGTGATGCCCGCCGAGAGCGCCGAGCAGGTCGCTGCCGTAGCCGAGAAGCTCCAGAAGATCGGCTGGGGCGAGTGACAGTCTCGGGCCGCGCAGGTCGGAGCAGGAGTTCCGACCTACGGTGCTCCTGCCCGGGCGGGATTCCTCGCCACTCGCCACTGCCGTTTGCCGTCCTCAGGCCACCTTGCCCTCGCCGACGCGCTCCTGGACCTCGACGCCTTCGCCCTTGCGCTTGGATACGATCAGAGCGATCGCGATAACCGCCGCCAGCATAATGCCCACGATCGGCAGCCCCGGCCCGCCCCACGAGGTTACGATGACCGGCACAACAAGCAGACCTATGAGGTTCATCACCTTGATGAGCGGGTTCAGCGCTGGGCCCGCGGTGTCCTTCAGCGGGTCGCCCACCGTGTCCCCCACCACCGCCGCCGCGTGCGCGTCGGAGCCCTTGCCGCCGTAGAGGCCGTCCTCGATGAGCTTCTTGGCGTTATCCGAGGCCCCGCCGGTGTCGCACATAAACACC
Source organism: uncultured bacterium (assembly GCA_965603135.1). GTDB lineage: Bacteria > Armatimonadota > Zipacnadia > Zipacnadales > UBA5352 > CBFDBV01. Next base: position 7,661 of record CBFDBV010000180.1, on the reverse strand, counting down.
GCCATGAGTTGCCCGGTCACGATGATCCCCGCCAGGAAGCCGCCCAGACCCTCCCAACCGAACCAGCAGCCCACGATGATCGGCGCCAGGATTGCCAGCAGTCCGGGAGCGATCAGCTCCTTGATCGCCGACGCCGTGCAGATGTCCACGACCTTCGCCGACTCGGGCATCGCCGTGCCCTCCATCAGCCCCGGGATCTCGCGGAACTGCCGCCGCACCTCGTTGATGATCTCGAACGCCGCGCGGCCCACCGCCCGGATCGTCAGCGAGCTGAACAGGAACGCCATCGAGCCGCCGATCAGCAGCCCCACAAACACAGCGGGCTTGTCCAGGGCTATGCTGTACTTGCTCAGCGCCGCCGCGCTCACCGCCTCGCCCGCGCCGCTGCCCGCCTCGGCCGCCGCGACCTTCGACAGGTAGGAGCCGAACAGCGAGATCGCAGCGATGACCGCCGACGCGATCGCGATGCCCTTGGTCGCCGCCTTGGTGGTGTTGCCCACCGCGTCGAGCTGTTCCACCACCGGCATCGCCTCAGGGACCTTCGCCATCTCGCAGATGCCCTGGGCGTTGTCGGCCACGGGGCCGAAGGTGTCCATCGAGATGATGACGCCGGTGGTGGTCAGCATCCCCAGGCCCACCAGCGACACCCCGTAGAGGATTCCCAGGGGGCCCTCGGAGCCGAAGATGAGCATCGAGAAGAACACACACGCGCAGATCACCATCAGCGCCCACACCGAGCCCTCCAGGCCCACGCCCAGTCCCGCCAGCAGGTTCGTGGCGCTGCCGGTCTGCGAGGCCTCCGCGATCTCCTGCACCGGCTCGTACGCGGTCGAGGTGTAGTACTCGGTCAGCTTGTAGATAGCGACCGCCAGCACCAAGCCCGCGAGCGTCGCCCAGAACAGCTTCAGGTCGTGGGCGTACCACTGCGCCACGGCGAAGAAGGCGACCGCCGACAGGACCGCCGACCACACAAACCCCCGCGTGATCGGCTCCATCGGCGATTCCTCCTCGTCGCGCAGTTTCACCACGTAGGTGCCGATGATCGAGGTGATGACCCCGATGGCGCGCACCAGCAGCGGGAAGATGATCCAGACGCGCGCCAGTTCCGGGTCGCTGCCCGCGTGCGCCAGCGCCAGGATCATCGAGGCCACCAGCGTCACCTCGTAGGACTCGAAGATGTCGGCCGCCATCCCCGCACAGTCGCCGACGTTGTCGCCCACGTTGTCCGCGATGACCGCCGCGTTACGCGGGTCGTCCTCCGGGATGCCCGCCTCGACCTTCCCGACCAGGTCCGCGCCCACGTCGGCGGCCTTCGTGTAGATGCCGCCGCCCACCCGCATAAACAGCGCCAGCAGACAGCCGCCGAAGCCGAAGCCCAGCAGCACCTCGGTGGCGAACTGCTTGTAGATCATGAAGATTATCGTCGCGCCCACCAGGCCCATGCCCACCGTGAACATCCCCGCCACCGCCCCCGAGCGGAAGGCGATCTCCAGCGCCTTCCCCTTGCTCTCGCGCGCGGCTGCCGCGCACCGCACATTGCCCCTCACCGCCATCCCCATCCCCATGAAGCCGGTGAAGCCCGACGCGAAACAACCCAGCAGGAAGGCCACGCCTCGGCCCAGGCCGAGCTGCCAGCCCGGCAGCTCCTCACTTCCCCCCGTCCACCCACTGATGGTCAGCGCGAGAAACAGGATGCCCACCAGCACGAGGATGGTCTTAAACTGCCGACTCAGGTAGGCGCGGGCGCCATCCTGAATCTGGCCGGCCACCTGCTGCATCTTTTCCGTCCCCGGATCCTCGCGCAGTATCTGGCTGCGCAGTAGCAGGCCGTACAGCAGGCCCACTACCGCCGTCCCCAGCGTGACCCACAACGCTGCATTCTCAAAAGCAGTTAGCTCCACGTCAGATTCCTCCCAGGTGTGCGGGCCCACTCACGCAGGCCCTTTGTAGCGCGCGGCCTCACACCGCGCCGATGCGAAAGCCCAACCTCCGAGTACCCACAACTATCCAGTAGGGCGGGGGTCCAGCCCGCCCACCACCCAGGCCCGACCCCCGTGGGGGGCTGGGAGGCCCCCCAACCATCGAGGGCTGGAGGAGCCGTGCGCCGTAAGCCGTTCCCCACACGTCAGAGCAGCTTGAATCCGCTCGCGACGATGGCAAGCGCTCCCACGAGATAGCAGTACGCCGCGAAGTACTTCAGATTGCCCGCCTGCACTACCCCGATTACCATTCTGATGGCGACGTACCCCGTCACCGCCGAGAGCAGCCCGCACAGCGAATACAGGGCGAGGTCCCCCGACCCGCCCTGCGCAATCAACTCCCTGAGTTCAAACGCACTCCCGCCCAGTATGACGGGCACCGACATCAGGAACGCGAAGCGCGGCGCCCATCCGCGCCGAAAGCCCACCGCCAGGCCCGCGGCGATCGTCACGCCCGACCGCGAGATGCCCGGTATCAGCGCCACCGACTGCGCGCAGCCCACCAGCCAGGCGTCAAGCCACGTGGTGCTGCCGTCCCCCTTTTCCCTGCTCCCGACGCGCTCCGAGATCAGCAACGCCGTCCCCGTCACCAGCAGCGCAATGCCCACCAGCCAGGGGATGTCGAACAGGCCCTCCACGTAGTCCGCTGCCGCGTAGCCCACCACCGCCGCCGGCACTGTCGCCACGATGAGCAGCGCCCCCAGTTTCCTCCCCCAGCCTCTGGGCCTCCTTGCCTCAGCTTGCGCGCCTGGCGCAAAGACATCGCGCAGAATCTCGCCCAGGTCCCGCCAGTAGTACACAATGACCGCAAGCAGCGTGCCAAAGTGCACGAGCACCACGTACTCCAGCGGCAGCGCCTCGGCCTCCCCGCTCCCCGAGCCCACGAGCCAGTGTGCCAGGGCCAAGTGCCCCGAGCTGGACACGGGCAGGAACTCGGTCAGGCCCTGGAGGACGGCCAGCCCGATGGCCTCAGCAGCACCCATCAGCAACTACCCGCTTGCCACTGCCGTTGCCCTTGCCGTTTGCCGTTGCCGTTTGCCGTTCCCAATTGCCCATTGCCCTTTGCCCTTTGCCCGCCGTTTGCCGTTCCCCATTCCCCATTCCCCACTCCCTGCCGTCCTACGCTTCCTCACCGCTCGTGTACGTCCAGTAGTGCAGCACTGCCACGCGCACCGCCGCCACCACCGGCACCGCGGCAAACAGCCCTATCACGCCGAAGAACTCCGCGCCGATCAGCAGCGAGATGATGATGACGACCGGGTGCAGCTTCGCCCCGCCGCTCAGCAGCTTCGGCGCGATCACTTGGCTCCCCACCGCCTGGATGAGCAGGAAGACGCCCAGCACCACCAGCATCGCCACCCAGCCCGATTGCAGCAGCGTGAGCCCGCAGATCGGCACCCCCGCCACGATGGGGCCGATGATCGGCACCAGGTTGAAGACCCCCGCCATTATCCCGAAGGTCAGATACACCCGCACACCGGCCAGATAGAGCGTCAGAGCCGTCGCTATCGCCGTCCCCAGCGCGATCAGCAGTTGCACCCGGATGTAGCTGTCAACCACCTCGTCCACGTCCGAGAGCGTATCGTGGAAGGCCGGCCGAGCGTCCTTCGGCACGAGCGTCGCGGTTCCCTCGCGCAGCGACCTGGCGTCCGTCAGGAAGTAGAACGCCAGCACCGGGATCAGCACCAGCCCCACGAGATATCGCCCGCTCAGCACCACGCCCTTGAGCAGGTTCGCGTGCCACTCGAAGATGCTGGCGCCCCAATCGCCCAGCTTCGCGTTGATCGTGTCGGCCGCCTCGGGCGAGACCAGCTCCGCGTAGCTGTCGAGGAGCTGCTGCACCTTATCGGGCACCTGCTGCGCCCACTCCCGGTTCAGGTCAACCAGGTTGGTGATCTCCGCGCTCAGCGGCTCTATGATCACCATTACCAGCAGCACCACCAAGCCCACCACAGCCACCATTGCGACCATCGTCGCCACCATACGCTGCCCTCGCTCACCCAGGGGCGACGGAATCCTCATGAACAACTCGATGACCGGCTTGAGGAAGTACGCCAGCGCGGCCGCCAGCACGAGCATTATCAGGATGTCGCGCGTCCGCACCAGCACGTAGTTGATCGCGCCGGGCAGCTTGAACACCAGGTAGAGGACGATCGCGATGACGAGCGTCAGGAGGATGATGCGGCGGTTGGTCCAGGTGCCCTTGCCCGCCGCGCTCTGCTCCTGGTTCTCGGAAGCCATGCCTGCAACCTCGCTTGCCCTTGAGCCTGGCTCAGCTCTCCGCCGGCGCGTACTGGAAGTCCGCCGGCCGCTCCTCGCGCTGGCCCAGAGCGAACTCGAGCGCGTCGCAGATGCGCTCGGAGGCTCGTCCGTCGCCGTACGGGTTGCCGCCGCCGGCCATCCGCTGGTAGGCGGTGGCGCTCGTGAGCAACTCCTGCGCGGTGGCGATGATGTCCTCGGTCTGCGTGCCCACCAGCTTCACGACGCCCGCCTCGATGCCCTCCGGACGTTCCGTGGTCTCCCGAACCACCAGCACCGGCACGTGCAGCGAGGGCGCCTCCTCCTGGATGCCGCCCGAGTCGGTGATGATCAGGTCGGCCCGGGCCATCAGGGGCACAAAGGTCACGTAGTCGGCGGGCTCGCACAGGTGCACGCGCTCCAGATCCCCCAGCAGCTCGTTCGCTGCCTGTCGAACCATCGGATTGAGGTGCATCGGGAACACCACGGTCAGGTCCTCGAAGTCCTCCGCCAGCTTCGCGATAGCCGTGCAGATGCGCGTGAAGGGCACGCCCAGATTCTCGCGCCGGTGCGCCGTGACCAGCAGCACCCTCCCGCTCACCTCCTCCAGCCACTCGAAGTCGGTGCCCGCCAGCGTGGGCTTGCGTTCGATGATGGATTGCATCGCGTCAACGACCGTATTGCCGGTGACGAAGATCGTCTCCACATCAACGCCCTCGGCCAGCAGGTTCTCCCGCGCGCGCGTCGTGGCCGCGAAGTGCAGGTCAGCGATGCCCCCCACCAGCCGCCGGAAGACCTCCTCGGGGAAGGGCGAGTACTTGTCCCCGCTGCGCAGGCCCGCCTCCACGTGACCCACCTTGACCTGACGGTAGTAGCCGACCAGCGCACCCACGAAAGTCGTCGCGGTATCCCCCTGCACCAGCACCAGGTCCGCCTCGTGCTCATCGCAGGCGACCTCCAGGGCCACCAGCGCCCGCGACGTGACCTGCGCCAGCGACTGACCGTGCTGCATGATGTCAAAGCTCAGGTCCGGCTCCAGGTCGAAGACCTCCAGCACCTGACCCAACATCTCGCGATGCTGACCGGTGGTGATCAGCAGCGGTTTCAGCCCCGCACGCGACCGCATCTCCTCGTAGACCGGCGCGAGCTTGATGGCCTCCGGCCGTGTGCCAAAGATGATGGCGATGGTGGCGCTCGTCATCGCAGCCACACTCCCAGCGCTACCATGCACAACAGCCCGGTGATGCCGTACATCAGCAGCACGGTCTCACGAACGCTCAAGCCCCGGTCCATTAGACGGTGGTGCAGGTGCGCCCGGTCGGGGTAGTAGATGGGCCGTCGCGCCCACAGTCGCGCCAGGATAGTCGTCGCCGAGTCGTAGATCGGCAGTCCCAACACCAGCACCGGCACCACCAGCACCAGCGCGGTAGGCCCCTTCACCGCACCCCCCACCGCCAGACAGGCCAGGATGTAGCCCAGGAACATCGCGCCCACATCGCCCATAAACACCTTGGCCGGACTGAAGTTGTGCCGGAGGAAGCCCAGCGCGCTGCCGGCCAGCGCCGCGGCTGCTATCGCGATGTCCGCCCTGTCGCCGGAGATGGCGACCGTGGCCAGCGTTATCGCCGCAATGCTGCTCACGCCCGCAGCCAGACCGTCAATGCCGTCCAGCCAGTTCACCGCATTGACGACGAAGACGATCCAGAGCACCGTCACCGGCCCCGACCAATACCCCACGGAGAGGTACTCGGGCCCCGCCCACGACGACAGCGGGTTAGTCACGCCGACCACGCGCAGGCCCCAGGCATACGTGAGGATGGCCACGCCTACCTGCGCCCCCAGCCGCGGCAGCGCGGGCAGGCCACGCGTGTCGTCCCAGAAGCAAACCCCGACCAGAATCGCAGAGCCTACCAGCATGCCGATCATCACTTGGCTCGGCGGCCATTGCAGCACCAGCGTGCTCAGCCAGAAGGCCCCGAAGATCGCGAAGCCCCCGCAGGTGGCGATCGGCTCCGTGTGCGAACTCCGCGCCACCGGGTGATCCATCACGCCCCAGCGCGCCGCCCAGCCCCGCCAGATCGGGGTCAGCACCAGCGAAAGAACCAGGGAGATCGCCAGAGCGCAGAACGTGGTCAATCCGAACTCTTCCCATCGCGCTCCTCAGCCCACCGCACCAGCTCGACCTCCGCCTCTTGCAGCATCTCCAGCGCCAGCTCGTCCGGGTAATCGCGCTCGTAGACGATGCGCTTCACATCAGCGTTTATCAGCATCTTCGCACAGGTGACGCACGGTTGCTCTGTGCAGTAGGCGGTGACGTTCTCGAGCTTCACCCCATGGATGGCGGCCTGAATGATAGCGTTCTGCTCCGCGTGCAGCCCCCGACACAGTTCCTGCCGTTCCCCCGAGGGTATGCCCATGCGCTCCCGGTAGCAGCCCCCCAGCTCCGCGCAGTGAGCCAGGCCCTTGGGAGCCCCGTTGTAGCCGGTAGCCAGTATACGCCGCCCGGAGACCAGGACGGCCCCCACCTGCCGCCGCAGGCACGTTGACCGCCGCGCCACCACATGGCATATCTCCATGAAGTACTCGTCCCACGAAGGGCGCCGGTCCACTTGCCCGCTGCTAGCTCTCGCCTGCACAAGTCCGCCTCACATCATCTCGCCCGGGGCAACGGGCAACCGGCAGGAATACGCGCCAATCGGCAACTTGTCCGCCATTTCATCCGCCATAGCCTTGGCGACGGCGGAAGCCTTGGCGACGGCACAAGCCGCAAGTCGTTCCCCCATTGCCCATTGCCTATTGCCCATTGCCTGCCGTCAGGCGCTCGACCTTGGTGCGCCTGCGAACGTGTCGCTCCTCGCCGCTGACGGGAGTCCTCACGAAGGTGGTCACGATCGCCTTCGCCAACTCCGTGCCCACGACCCTTGCCCCCATACACAGGATGTTCGCCCCGGTGTGTGCGCGCGCCGTCTCCGCGGCGTACTGGTGACAGCACAGGGCCGCGTACGCCCCTCGCACCTTGTTGGCGCTCATAGACATCCCCACGCCCGAGCCACAGATGAGCACACCCAACTCGTATTCCCCGCCCGCGACCGCGCGCGCGACCGCCTCAGCGATGTCGGGGTAGTCGCAGGCCTCCTCGTCGTGGGTCCCGAAGTCCTCGCTCTCCAGTCCCATCTCGGCCAGGTGCCCGATGACCACCTGCTTGAGTTGCACGCCGGCATGGTCCGCGCCGATAGCGATGGTCATAGCAACCTCCTGTATTGGAGGCGAGAGGCGAGGGGCGGGAAACGAGAACGCCCAACGACAAACGGCAGAAGCGAGAAGCGAGAAGCGAGAAGTGCTCCCCACCCGCTTCCCGCTTCCCGCCTCTCGCCTCCCGCATCCAATACCCTAGCCGCTTGCGGCCCGGGCCTGGAGCACGGCCTCAGGATCCTTGGGTAGCCC
>CBFDBV010000179.1:0-9271 GCA_965603135.1 uncultured bacterium | reverse complement strand
GTTCTTCTCCTCCTCGGGATGGAAGCGCGTGTTCTGGAGCATCAGCACCTGGCCGAGCTCCAGCGCCTTGCGAGCCGCGTCGGCCTGCTCGCCGATGCAGTCCCCGGTCATCTTGACCTCGGCGCCCAGCAGCTCGCCCAGCCGCGCAACGGTAGGCGCGAGCGACATCTCAGGGAGCACCTTGCCCTTGGGCCTGCCCAGGTGCGAGCAGAGCGTGACGCGCGCGCTGGCCCGCATCAACTGCTTGATGGTGGGCAGGGCGGCCTCGATGCGCGTGTCGTCGGTGATCTGCCCATCCTCCAGCGGCACGTTGAAGTCAACGCGCACGAGCGTGCGCTTGCCCGCGCAGTCAACGTCCCGAAGGGTCTTCTTGGGCATCGGTGCCTCTCCTCCACGAAGGGGACCCAACAGGGAACGGGAAAGGCGCGGTGTTTCGTCGGGCACGGGGAATCTCGTTGCCGCCGCGTGCTGTTAGTCGTTCCCCATTCCCCATCCCCCATAACCCATTCCCAGCGGTGGCGCTGCTATACCCCCATCTCGCCCATCAGGTGCATCATGTCTGCGGTCCGGTTCGAGTACCCCCACTCGTTGTCGTACCAGCCGAGCACCTTGACGAAGTTGCCGCCGATCACGTCGGTGAGGTCGGCGTCGAAGATGCAAGATGCCGGGTCGCCGACAATGTCCGCCTGCACGATAGGCTCATCGCAGTACACCAGGTAGCCCACCAGCGGGCCTTCCTCCGCTGCGGCCTTGAAGGCATCGTTGATCTCCGCCGGGCCCTGGACGCTCTTCTCAAGCTCGACGGTCAGGTCAACGATTGACCCGGTGGCCGTGGGCACTCGCAGCGCCATGCCGCTCATCTTCCCGTCCAGCTCCGGAATCACCATGCCGATGGCGGTTGCCGCGCCGGTCGAGGTGGGGATGATGCTCAGTGCCGCCGCGCGCGCCCGGCGCAGGTCCTCGTGCGGGGTGTCGAGGATGACCTGGTCGTTGGTGTACGAGTGAATGGTCGTCATCAACCCGCGCACGATGCCGAAGCTGTCGCTGAGGACCTTGCACAGCGGGGCCAGGCAGTTGGTGGTGCAGGACGCGTTCGAGAGGATGTGATGCTCGGCGGGGTCGTAGGTGTCGAAGTTGACCCCCAGCAGCACGGTCTTGCAGCCCTCGCCCTTGGGCGGGGCGGAGATGATGACCTTCTTCGCGCCCGCGTCAATGTGCTTGCGGGCGTCGGCCACCTCGCGGAAGAAGCCCGTGGACTCGAGCACGATCTCCGCGCCCAACTCGCCCCAGGGCAGGTTGGCGGGGTCGCGCTCCTCCAGGCTCTTCATTGCCTTGCCGTCAACGATTATCTCGCCGTCGCCTTCCTCCACGGTGCCCGGGAAGCGCCCGTAGATGCTGTCGTACTTGAGCAGGTGCCCGAGGGTCGCATCATCGGTCAGGTCGTTTACGGCCACGACCTCGACGTCCGGGTATTTCTCGTGCAGCACCTTGAAGACCTGACGACCGATGCGACCGAAGCCATTGATACCTACCTTTACCGGCACAGCCATCCCTCCTTGGAGTTCACTAAGTGTATTGCAGCAACACTTGTGCCGCGAGGCGTTCGTCCGAGGTCCGAGAGCCGCATCTCACACCCGTGCTGGGGCCCGGTCCTCCAGCAGTGCCATCAGCTTGCGCGCCAGCTCGGCGGGATTATGCCGCACCCACCCATCCGCCGAGACGCTGACCAGCTCCGCCGGGATGGGGATCAGACCCATCCGCGCCACCTCCGCGTAGTCCGCCTCCACCGCCTGCGCGCCCTCCTCGCGATACCTCGCCAGGATGCTCTCTTCGATGGGCGCTGTGTTCATCAGCACGTAGTCGAAGGGCAGCTCCCCGGTATGCCGCTTGATTGCCTTCACGTGGTCCGAGGCTGAGAACCCGGTCGTCTCTCCGGGCTGAGTCATCACGTTGCACACGAACACCTTCACCGCGGACGATCGCTTGATCGCCTCCGTAACCTGCGGCACCAGCAGGTTCGGTATCACGCTGGTGAAGGTGCTGCCCGGGCCGACGACGATGATGTTTGCTTCCTGGACGGCGGTCGGGACCTCATCAACCACCCTCGGGTCCGGGGGATCGAGGTAGACGTAGTCTATCTGCTGGCCGGCGGCCGAGATGCTCGATTCGCCTCTGACCAGGGCGCCGTCGCTCATACGCGCGCACAGCCCGACGCCGTCGGCGGTCGGGGGGAGCACTCGGCCCCGGATGGCCAGGACCCGGCTGGTCTCGCGCACGGCCTGCTCGAAGTCGCCGGTTATCTCCGTGAGTGCAGCGATGAGCAGGTTGCCGAAGCTGTGCCCGCTCAGGCTCCCCGCCTGCCCGTTGAAGCGGTACTCGAAAAGTTCGGTCATCAGTTGCTCAGCGTCGGCGAGCGCCACCAGACAGTTGCGGATGTCCCCCGGCGGCGGCATCCCCATGTCCTCGCGCAGGCGTCCCGAGCTGCCGCCGTCGTCGGCCACGGTCGCCACTGCGGTCAGATTCGTGGTGTATCGCTTCAGTCCGCGCAGGAGGGTTGACAGGCCGGTGCCCCCGCCGATGACCACAACTTTCGGCCCGCCCTCAAGCCGCCGCTCCTCCAGCATCAGATCAACCAGCCGGCTCTGCGCCTCCGGGTGCAGGGCAGAGGCGACCGAGCGCACAATCTGCTGGAGTGCGAGGACCACTGTTAGACAGCCGGCGGCCAGCGCACACGCGCCGACCACCGTGGCCCCTTGGGGTCCGCCCAGCGGCTCCATCAGCTCGAAGACGAACAGGTTGAAGACCAGCACCGCCCCGAGGCTGACGGCCGCGAGCCCCACCGTCAGCAGCAGCAGCCACCGTTTCACCCGCAGCCCGGGGTGAAGCCACCTGACAGCCTTGCGCAGAGAGGCCTTCATTGGCGGCGTGGTATGCTCCTCTGCCTGTGAGTTGGGACAGAAAAGCAGGCCCCCCGGGACCGCGAGCAACCCTTCCAGGTGCCCTTGCCGGTACCGCCCCAGAGTCCTGCATCCCCGCGAAGGACAGCGCTCTTCTGTGGCCTGCGAGTATACCACACGCCCCCGGGCAAGTCAAACGGTCTTTCGTCGAGACGTGAGAGCAAGTTGACACGCCCGCTCAAAGGTGCTAATATCTCCACCGTCAATGTCGGCTGAGCGACTCTCCTGGTTGTAGGAGGCGGTCGGTTATGATGGCACGCCGGCAGCACGTTGGTATGTACCGAAGTTCCCCCGCTCTCGTGTTGCTCGTCCTCGTCTCCATTCTTGCTGCTTGCGTGGCGGGCATCGCGGACCCGGTGAAGACGGAGATCATCGGCCCGCGCCTCGCGACCGTGCGAGGCCCGGGCGGGATGCTCAAGACGGTCCCCGAAGTGGCCGCATCCGGCAGGCTCCTGGTGCAGCTCAGACCGGGCACCACGCTGGCGGAGTTCGATGCCTTGCTGGCAAGGCGTGGGGGCACGGTGCTCTCCGAGACCGGCACGTCGGGCCTTTTCCTGGTCTCCCTCCCCGAGGGCATAAGTGTGCCTGAGGGCGCTACTCTCTGGCGCGCCGAAGCGCAGGTCGCCCTCGCCGAACCCGACCGCGCGCGTTATGCCGTCGCTACGCCCAACGATCCGCTCTACGACAGCCAGTACCAGTGGCCTCGCACTGCCGCCCCCGCCGCCTGGGATGTGCAACAGGGCTCGGCCACGACCATCATCGCCATCCTCGACAGCGGCTGCGATCCCGACCACGAGGACCTGATGGCGAAGTACTGGACCAATATGAACGAGGTCCCCGACGGCGCTGACACCGACAACAACGGCTATATTGACGATGTCAACGGCTGGGACTTCGTGGCTGACGACAATGACCCCGACGCCGGCCCCCAGGCGGGCGATATGTATTCAGTCAGCGCGGTATGTCACGGCACTCACTGCGCTGGACTCGCCGCCGCTGCCACTGACAACGGCATCGGCGTGGCCGGCTACGACTGGGGCGCGCGCCTGATGATGCTGCGGGTGCTCGACCTGCTGGGCACAGGGTGGGACAGTGATATCATCCCGGGCATCAACTACGCGGTGGCTAACGGCGCCGACGTGATAAGCATGAGCCTGGGCGGGCCCTTCTTCAGCAGCACATACGACGCCCCCATCGCCGCTGCTCACGCCGCCGGTGTCGTGGTCGTCTGTGCCGCCGGGAATGATGGCGCGGTCTTCACCAGTGACCCCGGTAGCTGGTACTCGCCGGTGTGCAACGATGGCCCCAACGTCGGCGTGGACAACAATATCCTCGGCGTCGGCATCACTGATGCCAACGACACGGTCGTGGACTGGAGCAACCTTGATGCCTCCGGCTACAAATTCGTGGACGTAATGGCGCCTGGCTATCAGGTGCTCAGCACCTTCTACTACAACCCCGGCTTCCCCGACCTCATGGAACTCTACGGCTCCATGAGCGGCACCTCGATGTCCTGTCCTGTCACCGCAGGCCTGTGCGGGCTGGTGTTGGCTCAGTTCCCCGGCTATGCACCCGTCGAGGTCATAGACCAGATACGGAACACCTGCGACAACATTGACGACCTCAACCCGCTGGTTGCGGGGACCATAGGCCAGGGCCGCATCAACGGCGCGGGAGCTATCGGCCTCGACGTCCCGCCGGAGCCCGCCACCAGCGTGCAGGCCTTCGACACCCCCGGCGACGAGGGGCAAAGCATCACCATCACCTGGAACCTCTCCCGTCAGGATGTCTATGACGTGGTCGCCTACGACCTTGTGCGCGCCGAGGAGGATGTGAACAACCCCGGCAATCCCAGCTCCTTCTCTCTGCTGACCAGCCTCGTTCCCGGCATCAGCGGCCACATAGATAGCCCGGTGGCCGACGAGACGCCGTTCTGGTATCGGGTGGATACGCGCGATGCCAGCAACGTGGTGCCCTCTGAGGTCGTGGGGCCGGTCGAGGCGCGCGATGACCTGGCGCCCCCGCCCGTGGACACCCTGGTGGCCGGCGACACCCAGGCCGACCTGGGCGGCTCGATCTCTGCCAGTTGGTACGGCTACACCTATCCCGATGACCTCACCAACTACAACGTCTACCGCGCCGAGCAGGACTTCACCGATATCAGCGCGATGACACCCATCGCCACCATCACGCGCGATGAGGGCCAGATGCACACTGACAACACCACCACCGACGGCACCAACTACTGGTACGCCGTCACCGGCGTGGACGACCACGACAACGAGGACAGCACTGTCACCGCCTTCGGCCCCGTTACCTCCAACCCCAACTTCGCCTTCAGCTTCCCGCCCGGGCTGTGCATCATGGCGCTGGGGGCCCTGCCCCCCGCCTCACAGAGCCGCAACCTGGGCGACATATTCGGCGTCACGGATCCGGCCGACCTCAAGGTCGCCTACTACGACTCCCAGGGCCCCGCGGACGACCCGTACGTGTACTACTCAAACCAGCCGTTGAGCCCCCACTTCACGCAGGCCCTGGGGCGCGCCTGGTGGCTGAAGGTGGAGGGCGCTCAAGCGATCCTGGTCAATATGAGTGGGCAGCCGGCCCCGCTGGGCGACTTCAACCTGGATGTGTCCCCCGGCTGGAACATCATCGGCAACCCGTACTCCGCAAAGTTCGACCTCTCCCTGACTGAGGTCACCGGCATCGGGCAGGGAACACCAGTCAGCCTGCAAACGTCGAACGTGTTGGGCTTCACGCGGGACTACGCCTGGGCTTACGACACGTTCAACAACAGCTACAAGCTGGTCAGCGGCTCGGCCCTGCCCTTCGCCGCGCCCGAGATCGAGCGCGGCAGAGGCGTCTTCTTCCTGGCACAGAGAGCGGCGACGCTGGTGCTGAAGCGGCCGACCGATGCGGCGGCCGCACAGCCGGCCACCGCGCCCGAGCCGCTTGACGGCTGGCAGCTTCAGATCGTGGCCAGCGCCGAGGGGATTGCCGATACCGACAACTTCCTCGGCGTCACTTCGCGCGCCGCGCAGTTGAATGACATCATCACGCCGCCGCGCCCGGACGTGGACCTCGACCTCTACTTCACGGCCGCCGACGGGCCCGGCGCCAGGCGCGCCACCGATTTCGTCACGTCACTTGCCAGCCGCGACGAGTGGCAGATGCGGGTCGCGTGCAGCATACCCGGGGCCACCGTGCGCCTGAGCTGGCCCGACCTGAGCCGGCTACCCAACGACTGCCGGCCGGTGCTGACTGACCAGGCGACGGGTCGGAGCGTCTATCTGCGCACGAGCACGGGCTACAGCTACGAGGTGGGCGAGGCCGCCGTCGAGCGCAGCTTCACGCTCAAGCTCTCGTCCGCCGACGCGGGGACACTCGCCATCGCCGCTATGAACGTCAGCGCGGCGGGCGGGCACGCGCAGGTGTCTTACACGCTATCGGAGGATGCCGCAATTGACCTGGAGATCCTCAACATCGCGGGAGTTACCGTTCGCCGCGTCCTGGCCGGCAAGGCCCAGGACGCCGGCCCGCAGCAGGTGGTCTGGGATGCCCGCAACACCGCCGGCGCCTCGGTCCCGGCCGGAACCTACCTCGTCCGCCTCTGCGCACGGGCGGCCGACGGTCAACAGGTCAGTGTGGTCCGTGCTGTCCAGATCGGCAGGTAGTCTCAGGCGAAAACGGGGACAGTCACCTATTTCCCTCACGTGGATGGCTCGCTGTCAAGTCCACGATCATCGCCGGGAAACAGGCGACTGTCCCCATTTCCCCGGTCTTCTCGTGGCCTTGCTCGCGCTTCTGGTGGCGCTGCCGGTCTTCGCCGGACCTGTCCTCCCACCGCCTGTCCTCATTCCCTCCCCACCCCTCGCCGCGCCTGCATGGCGTACGAAGGCCGTGCCCGACCGGCTGCTGGTGGGTTTGCGCTCCGGGGCCAAGGCGGCGCACGCCAGTGACCTGGCCCTGGCGACCAAGGGCGAGGTGTCGAAGGTCATCGCCGCCGGCCGCGTCGTCGTGCTGGACCTCCCGCGCGGCTCGGACCTGATGGCGGCGCGCATCAAGTGCCTGGGGCGGCCCGACGTGGCCTTCGCCGAGCCCGACCTTATCGTCTACCCCGCTCTTATCCCCGACGACCCCAGGTACTCCGACCAGCATCACTTGCCTCTCATCCGCGCCCCTGAGGGCTGGGAGGTGACCACCGGATCACCGGGCGTCGTCATCGCCTTCGTGGACACCGGCGTTGACCTGGATCATCCCGATCTCGCCTCCAAGATCTACACCAACCCGGGGGAGATCCCGGGCAACGGCGTAGACGACGATGGCAACGGCTTTGCGGACGACGTTCACGGCTGGGACTTCGAGAACCACAACTCCGACGCCAACCCGGAGCCTGATGGCACCGACGACGACCACAACGGCAATCCGGACGACCAGGTCAATCACGGCACTCTAGTCAGCGGCATCGCCGCGGCGGCCGGCAACGATGCCTGGGGCACGGCCGGCGTGGACTGGGCCGCCAGGATACTTCCCATCCAGGTCTTCCCCGACGATGGCGGCGCCAGCGTCTCGCAGGTCATCGAGGGCATTGACTACGCGGTGATGATGGGCGCTGACATCATCAACCTGAGCGTCGGTGGCGAGTACGCACAGTCCTTCAGTCCGGCGATCACCGCCGCCTACCAGGCGGGCGTACTGGTGGTCGCCGCGGCCGGCAACAGCGACCGCGAGTTGACCGACAGCCAGAGCACCTGGGAGTCGCCGGTCTGCAACGATGGCGCCGCGCCCGGCGACAACCACGTGCTGGCAGTCGCCTCCACCGACCAGAACGACCGCCGCGCCTCCTTCAGCAACTTCGATGGCAGCAGCCACGGTCACTTCGTTGACGTGTGCGCGCCCGGCCAGGCCGTCTTCGGGCCAGGCTACTACGACCCCACCTTTCCGGCGTTCAACGACTACTTCACCGACAACACTGGGACCTCGTTCTCCGCCCCGATGGTGTCGGGCCTCGCGGGCCTGATCCTGGCGATTCATCCGGGCTACGGGCCCGACGAGCTGATGAACGCGATCAAGTCGGCCTGCGACGACATTGACGCGCTCAACCCGGGCTTTGCGGGCAAGCTGGGCGCGGGGCGCATCAATGTGGCTCGCGCCCTGGGCGCGCCACTGCCGCCGCTGCCGCCGCGTGATGTGCAGGCGCAGGACACTCCCAACGATGAGGGTGGCAGCATCACCATGACCTGGCTGACCTCCCTTGATGACGGCGCGGGCGGCAACTGCGTGGTGCAGTACATCGTGAGCCGCCGCACGGGAAGCTCCGGCGCCTTTCCCGAGGTAGGTCGGGTCCCGGCAGGACAGACCAGCTTCGACGATGACACTGTGACCGACGGGGTGGACTACTACTACCGGGTGCGCGCCACCGACGGCACACTGCTCTCGGAGTACGTTACCGTCGGGCCGATGCAGTCGGCCAACGACGATCCCCCGCCCGTCGTGGCCGGCGTGTCCGCTCAGGATCGTCCCGGTGATGACGGCGGCGCGATCGAGCTCGGCTGGGACGCCTACGCCGCGCCCGCCGATTTCAGTCACTTCGCCATCTACCGCAGCTCAAGCAATTTCACCAGCGTCGCCGCGCTGAACCCCGTGGCCGAGATCACCGAACCGGCCACCGTCAGCTTCGTGGACGAGCCCACCACCGATGGGGCCGACTACTACTATGCCGTGACGGCCGTGGACCAGTTCGGCAATGAGCGCGAGGATGTCGCGGCCATCGGGCCTGTCCAGTCCTACCCCAACACGCCCGTCACCTTCGGCGCGGGTCTGCACTTCTTCTCCTCGCCGGTTCAGCCCTCGAGCCCTGATCCGCCCGCTTTCCTGGGCGTGCTGCCTGAGCAGCTCAAGCTCGGCCGCTGGCGGCACGCCGCCGAGCAGTACGCCTACTACAGCGCGGCTGGTAGCCTGCCGGAGGTCCTGGGAATACGCCTGGGCAGGGGCTTCTGGCTGCTGTGCGACGCTCCCCTGACCTTCCAGCCCGATGGCGCCGCGGCTCCGGCCGGCGCTCTCAGCCTGGACCTGGACCCCGGCTGGCATCAGTTGGGCAACCCGTACTTCGGGAGTATTGACTTCGCCCTCGCGACGGTCACCTACGAGGGCGTGACCATGGACCTGGCCAGCGCGGACGCCGCGAATGTTATGCGCCGCTTCGCCTGGGTCTACGACGAGCAGAACGCCAGCTACCGGCTGCTCTGCCCCGGACTGCCGGGAATGAGCACAGAAGTTGGCGCGTGGCAGGGATTCTGGGTGCGGGTGGAGAA
>CBFDBV010000178.1:0-9272 GCA_965603135.1 uncultured bacterium | reverse complement strand
GGCATCGGCGCGTTATTCTATGCCATGGCGCCGTTCGCGGGCCTCGTTGAGGAGCACCCGGAGTATGACGGGCCCTCCCTGCAGAACCCGCGCTGGAAGCAGTGGATACGCTGCTGGTCGCTCGATGAGATGCGGGCGCAGACCGCCGACGACCTGGCTCAGTTCTGCGCTGACATGGGTGTCACCGACGTGGGCTTCCACGATACGGACACCGGCGGGTTCCTCAGCCCGGCGCAGTGGAATGACCGCTGCGAGAGGTGCCGCGAGCGATGGGGCGATGACTTCGCGGCTGCCACCGCGCACAAGCACCAGATATACTACGACGCGCTCAAGAAGCACGCGCCCGAGGTGCGCGTGCACTTCACGCTCTACCCGTACAACATCCGCATATTCACGCAGGAGGGCGCGGAGGAGTACATCGCGAGCAAGTACGGCCCCGGCCCCGGCGTTACCGATGCCGCGCGCAAGCTGCGGGAGAAGTGGGAGGTGTTCTGGCGGCGGGTGACGGAGATGCTGCCGCCGGACGTGACCTTCTGCATCCGCGAGACCGGGCGGGAGAACGTTGACGCCTACCGCAAACTCATCGGCGACCGCGGGGTCTTCACCTGGTGGGCCAGCTTCACCAGGGGGTGGGACACCTTCTTTGAGGAGCACCCCAGGTACCTCGGCACCTTCTACGGCGGTAGCCGGGATTTCATGTTCCCGATGACCTCGGAGAGCTTCCTGCCGATCGAGGGGCTGGCGACGGTCGAGTACGCGTGGAACGTGAAGGCCCCCGGAGCCGCTCCGTTCCAGCGGCTGGGCGGCGAGGAGCAGTGGAAACACGGCGAGCCGGTGGGGGAGATCTACGAGGTCATTCTGCCGCACGTTGTGCGCAACCTCTTCGGTCGCCAGGTGGACGATGAGATCATCGGGGCGCTGTCAGAGAACGTGTCCGTGGGCCAGATCTTCGCCGAGAAGCTGGCGGCGCTGAGCAGCTTCGAGCGCATGAGTTGGCAGGTGGACCGGGCCCGCCAGGCGATGGCGCTGCTGGATCAGGCCTGGGCGAAGCGCGAGGGGCCCGACGATAAGCTCGGGATGGACGGCTACGCCTTCCGCCGCTTCGTCTACCTGCGGGAGGTGCTGCACTCTTGCCGGTGGATGGCGGAGGCTCGCGCGCAAAACCTGCGTGCGCGAGAGCTGGGTCGCGAGGGAAAGCTGGCGGAGGCCAGGGGCGCAGTGGAGGCGGGAAGGACAGCGGTCGAGGACGGCAGGCAGGATGGCGAAGCCCTGTTGGCCGAGCGCCCTGACGACCCGGTGTACGAGGCCAAGGGCGTGACCCGGTACAGCCGGCTGTTCCGGCAGTACACGCCCGGGATGGAACTCGACTGGGACCTGCCACTCAAGGAGTTGGAGCAGACGGAGAAGGAACTGCCCGGGCTCGTGGCCGCCGGCGGAGTGCCTGAAGAGATCTTGAAGAGGCTGAGCGAGCGGCGCATGGTGCAGGCGGGAAGAGCGGCGGGGGAGATCACCGTGGATGGCCGGCTGGACGAAGCATCCTGGGGCACCGTCTACCCCTCCGAGAGCTTCTTCGTCTACAAGGAGGACAGGAAGATCGCCAGCGCGCACACCACTGTGCGGCTGCTCTGCGATGAGGACAACCTCTACGTGGGTGGGAGCTGCTGGGTGCCCGATGGCGGCCGGCCGGTGGCGCAGGAACGCGAGCGCGATGAGGCGCTGATGGAGGACGACATCCTGGAGGTCTTCCTGGTCCCGCCTCAGATGAACGGGGAATACGTGCACCTGATGATCAACGCCGCCGGGTCGCTCTATGACGCGAAGGGCAGTCCCGTGCGCACCGACGAGGGGATGACGACCTACAAGCGCGACGCAAGCTGGGATGCGGCCGACCTGGAGCTGGCGACCGTCCAGCGCGAAGGGCGCTGGGACGTGGAAGTGCGCATCTCGCTGGCCGACCTGGGCTCGGATGCGGTCGGTCCCGGCTGGAAGGCGAACTTCGGACGCGAGTCTATGAGCGCCAATGACACCCGTGAGATCAGCTCCATCCAGGCCGCCGAGCACAAGGACTTCCACGATCTGAGCAAGTACCGCGCGGTCACCTTCACTCCGCCTGACTTCATCGCGCCGCCGCCGCAGGCCGAGATAGAGGTGGCCGGCCTCCAGGCCGAGACGAAGACGCTGCCCGACCGCGTTGCGACGGTCTGCAAGTTCGGTGTGAGGGTCAGCAGTGCACGAGTGCTGCACGAGGTGAAGCTGAGCGCGGAGCTTTACGATGCCGAGGGCAAGCTGCATTACCGCGGGCCGCTCGCCGAGCAGCAGGCGATACTCTATGTCTGGGAGCCGCGGGACGCCTTCGAGGTCGGCTTCCTGAACCCCGTCGAGTCAGGCGGCATCCGGCTGATCCTGGAGAGTGAGGAGACGACGGTGGAGAGATGGGTTCGAATCGGCGGCTGGCCTGGAACGAACGACGTAGGTGCGGTCCTGAGCGATGACACGGGTATAGACGGAAGCGGCGCGCTGGCCGGAGCATGCGCGTTTCCGTCAATGGTAACGGTGGCGGGGCAGGAGGAGCAGGTCTCGGTATTCAACCCGCGGGCAGGCACCATCGAACTCTGGCTGCGTCCCGAATGGAGCGGCCGTCGCGGTGAGCTCTCGCGGAGCTTCGATATGTGGGAGCCAGGGCACGGCATCTTGCACTTCGGACCGGTCAGGCCGCAACACCCGTACACGGTCAACTACTCGTCGGTGCTCATTGATAATCACGACGCGAGTACACTGCGCTTCGCGGTGTACACGCCCAACTACGCCGGCTGGGGCACGTACGGATCCCTTGACACGATCGAAGGATGGGGCCCGGACCGGTGGTACCACGTCGCGGCCGTCTGGGAGGCTGACGCTGAGCCCGAGGACTGGCTGCGCATCTACGTGGACGGGAAGCGCATCAGCGGCGCGACGGCGGTGCCGAAGCCGGACCGGCTTGGCGATGATCAGTCGGTGCGCGTGCACGTGAAGGAGCCGTACGCGGTGCAGCTTGGCTCGCTCACCAACGGCCGACGTGCGGTCAGGGCGGAGATTGATGAGTTGCGCATCTCAGGGGTCGCGCGCTACGATGCCGACTTCGAGCCGCCGGCGGGGCCGTTCGCGGCGGACGGACAGACCACGGCGCTACTGCATTTCGACGGTGATCTGTCGGGGCTCGGGCGCAGCGCGGACGGGACCGAGTACTCCATCGAAGCCGCCGCCGGCCCCGTGGCATATCACTAGGTGGCGTGACAGAGCGGGTGCTGCGCGTGGTGGGGAATGGTCGCGTCGGGGCGTCTACGGCGCCTCCAGCAGTTCGAGCTTGACCTCATCGAGTCTGATTCTCGCGGTGATGGGCGTGCTGTGAGCGCCCTTCTCGATGGCAAGGTGCGCCCAGCCCGCGTTCATCGGAACCTCAGCGGTCCGCTCGAGTCGTTGCCATGTGCCGGGCTCTGAGAGGTCGTACCTGTTGGTGCCGTGGTTCTCGATCCACTCGTCCTCCAGGTTGTTGACCCCGATCTTCAGGTAGGGCGCGTGGCCGCCGGGCTCCATCTCCTCGACAAGCAGCCAGGCCGACAGGCGGTACTTGCTCGCGGGCAGCAGCGGCGTTGGCACCCGGAAGGAGGTGTAGTTCCACCCGCGCTCGTGTGTGCCCGCGACCAGCAGGGACGCTTGCCCGGAGTGAGCGTTCGCACCGTCAACCGTCGCGGTCATGCCCGCTGAGGTGCCCCATGGCTGCGCGTCGCCCTCGAAGTCTTCCTCGTAGATGATGCCCGCCTGCCCCTCGCCGGGCACTCCGGCGATCTCACAGAGGTCGTAACGGTCCTGGTCATCGCGTCCGGCGATGGCGAGCAGGATGTGCCTGTCGGTCTCGGGGATGATCATCGCTACCTTCAGCCGGTACTGCCCGGGCGGCACATCGGCACGCACTCGCAGTAGAGCCCGCACGCTCTGCTCCTCGCCCGGCCACCACTGTGTGGTGGGGGTCTCGGGAAAGGTCAGCGCCGAGGCCACGGTCTCGCCCTCCGCGTTGACGAGCGACCACCGAAGGGCGAAGCTGTCGTAGCAGGGCGCGACCCCGTCATTGCGCCAGGTGCTGACGAGGGGGATGCGCGCCGGATGCTCCCCGTCGAGGTGGAACTCGGGCAGGTACTCCAGCTTCGTGATGACGAATCGGTAGCCGACCTTGCGCGCGGCGCGAGTGAGCTGCTGGCGCACCTCGTCGGGCGGATCGCGCAGCGCCGCCAGGTTGGTGTTGAGGTAGCTGATGGGCGCGTCCAGGCCCCTGTCAATCGTGGTCGGCAGGTCCCAGCCTTTCTCCTGCATCGAGCGGTAGCCGCTGTGGAACTCGAAGTTGCAGATCACCCCGCGGCGCGAGTACGGCTCGTAGAGCCACCCGCCTACGTCGTGACTCGCGCCGGACGGGCTGAGGCCATCCTGGCGGAAGTGCATGCCCCCGATCGCCGCGTAGTCCATGATGGTGAGGAACTTCGGCCCGCCCACGTTCAGCAAGACCTGCGAGTTGGGGAAGGCCTCGGCGAAGGCGTCAATCTGCCGCCGATAGGCCGCGATGTACTTCGTGTCCGTGTAGCCGGTCTCCTCAAGCTGCTGCGGCGTCCAGCGCGCCAGGTGCATCTCGCCCCACTCGCCGATGCCGCGCATGTCAATGAACTCGAAGCCCTCCCTGCCGTCGAGGTACTCGCCGAGCTTGCCGATGAACTCGCAGTAGAGGTCCAGGTAGCGATCGTCCCAGAAGACGGGGTCAATCTGCTCGTGCTCGCGCAGGGCGATGTGCGTGACGCTCGGCACGCCCTTGTCGAAGACCCACTGGGGCGTGACGTACCTCTCGCGCGAGTGCATGCTCTGGGACATCACCCCGAAGGCCACGCGCTTGCCGTGCTGCTTGACGCAGAGGTCGAAGATCGGCCCGAAGTACTCCTCGAAGGCGTACACGCCCTCCTCGGGATTGAGCGTGGCCCACTCCTGTCGACGGTACACGATGTCGGCGATCTTCATAAACCACTCATCCGGCTCTGCGTCAGCGGGGAAGTATGACAGATAGAGCCCCATGCGCGGGTTGAAGAGGATGTCATCCGTGAGTTCCGGGACGAACTCAGCCATCTGAAGCGCCTCCCTGGGTGCAGCATCCTCCTGGGCCATCACGAGGCCAGCCAGGAGCGCGGCCAGGCCGGCGAGTGACAGGATCTTTGCCATCGCGATGCCTCCCTCACGACTTCTATTGGGCAGCGGTCTTCGGCTGACTGCAACCCAGGACCTCGTCAATCCGCGAACGGCTAACGCTCGACCCCCTCGAGGCGGGTGGGATGGTAGCTCCAGAGCTTGACCTCAAGCGTGCGGTAGCGCTTTGCCTGGAGGAGGTCCTCGCACTCGCGGATGACCTGCTCGCCGCGCTCATCGCCCGCCGCGAGAGCCCTCAGCTCCTCCAACCGCGCTTGCAGGCGGGAGAGCTGCCAGTCCGGCAGCGTGACCTGGGCGGGGCCGAGCTTCGGCTCCGGCGAGCCGCATTCGTACGCCGCCAGCTCGTACGGCGCGAGGGTGCCGGCGAGTTCTGAGGCTGACACGTTGAGCCTCGTGTCGGGGCAGAGAGGATGGACCTCTCCAGCGTCCGCCAGGGCGAGGCGCACCTCAAGCTCGGCTCCGCTCGTGTTCAGCAGATAGAAGTACCCTTTGCCGTCGAGCGAGGCGTGGCGGACGGCGAGGGGCTCCACGGAGGCCGCGTGGGGCTGGAAGTACGCGTTGGGCAGCGCTCGGAAGGCGCGCGCGAAGCGCTCGACCTCGCGGTCGTGTCCCACCGTGCCGACGGTGAAGCCGCCGGATGCAATGAGGCCGGCATCAAAGGCGTTGAGCGCCTGCGCGTAGTACTCCAGGAAATGCTCGCGGGTCGGAGTGTTCGCCCCCGCGCGCCACCCGAAGCTCCCCCACCAGTAGCCGGGGATCGGCTCCTGGCGCCCGATGGGGCTCTCGAAGTAGCGGTTGTGAAAGCACACCATCTGCCGGCCGGGGTTGGCGTAGAAGCCGAGCCGCGTGGGGTCGAAGTCAATATCGCGCTTGAGCCACGCCTCCGGCATGCTTCGGGCGTTGGCCTTCCACCAGCGCCCGTCGCACGGGTTCAGCAGGTAGTCAATGACCAGGCCCTCGACGTTGCGCGCCCGCGGCAGGTCCAGGCCCGCCTCGCGCACATAGTCCTCGGCGGTCGCCTCGCCCGCCTCGATCCTGGCAAGGTGGTCGGGCTTCTGCGGCAGACGAATGGTGCAGTAGAGCCTCAAGCGCGGATTGAAGCGGCGGACCCTCTCGTTGAGCTGAAGGATCCAGTCAGTGACGTGCCGGCACCGCCACGCGATCCACTCCTCGCGGTGATTGTCCAGGATCCACTTCGCGCGCTTTCTGAAGCGGAACGGCTCTTTCGCGTCAAAGGGTAGCTCGATGCCCGTTTCCCCGGCGAACCGCTGGCAGTTGGCGTCGCCGTAGCCCGAATGAATGCTGCCGAACCAGATGGGCTGGGCGGTGTGAAAGATCAGGTTGATCCCCAGGAAGGCCTTGTGCCGTCCGTAGCGATTGAGGATCTCGTCAATGAGCGCCTGGTAGTTCTCGCGGACCTCGGAGGCGAGGGGGTTGTACACGGGGTCTCTCGCGTGGAAGGTGCTGGTGACAAGTGAGCCATCGTCGCGAATCATGTTGTAGGTGGGCTCGCCGGCTCGCACGAGCGCCATGTTCGTCTGCGAGCGCCCGATGAGGGAGTGAGTCACGAAGGTGCGTATCTCGCCGATGAGCCCGACTCCCTCCTCCGCGAAGGCGTCGAGCATGAACTCGACGAAGTCGCCCGGATGGCGATCGGCGGCCAGGCCGCGCTTGCCCATCTCGACATCGAGCGAGGGGTAGAGCGGGCCGGTGTACCAGGTCAACGGATAGGTCACGAGATTCTGGCCGGAGAAGGCAAGCTGATCGAGGCAACGGCTGATGGTCGCCTCGAAGTGCGGCATTGCGCCGACGCCTGATGAGGGCCCGGTGCGGCCGTAGCAGTTGTTGATCGTGGGGTCTTCCCAGTACAGCCCGACGCGCCGGGGATCGTCGGCATCGAAGTCCGTCACCTTCAGGCGCGGAAGCTCGCCCTGGACCTCGTAGAGGCGGATCCGGCTCACGGCGGCGGGGTGGCCCTCCTCCCAGGTGGTGAGAACCACGGCGAAGTCCGTCTCGCGCGGCCAGAGAAGGATCGGCAGGTCGGTCATACGTCCCGAGTTGGCCAGCTCGCGGCCGCAGATAACGCCGCTCCAGCAGTCCTGGGTGATCGGGTACTCCTTTGAGTTGACGAGCACATCGAAGATGCGCTCCTTGTCGTCGGGATACTCGACCACCAGCAGGTGCGGCGAGCCGACCGCGGCGGCCTGCAACCGAAAGGCAATGCGACCCCAGCGCTTCGCGTCGGCCTCGCGATACCTGCCGGCCCCGGAGGTGACGACGCGCGACTCGCCCCACTGCGCGAAGCGCTCTGCGGTCAGATCCGCGGTGCAGTCCACCTCGGCCACGAGCTTGAGGCGGCCCTCATCCAGCTCGGCCCGATCCACGACATCGCGAGCGGCGCGAGGATGCCGCGCGTAGAAGTGAAGGCTGGTGAACCGAGGCGGCTCGCCCTGCCAGGTGCAGTCCAGCCGGTACTCGCCCGGACCAAGGGCCGGACAGAGCACGGTGAAGCTCGCGCGTCCGCCGGCCGGGACGTTCATCGCCTCGGAAACGCCGGCGTCAAGCTCCTGGTCGTCGGGCCCCAGCAGACGCCAGGACACGCGCGCGGAGCGGGAGGCAGCAGAGCGATTGCGGGTGGTGACGCTCAGGGTCGGCTGCTCGCCGGCGCGGAAGATGCTCTCGTCGAGGTTGAGATCAACCGGCATCACCCGGCGGAACTCAGCCGCGATGTCGGCGGGCGACAGCACATCATCGTAGAGCTTGAACTCATCAATGAGGCCGTGGATGGAGGAGTCAGCCCTCGAGGGGTCGGCGCCGATCATGAAGAACTCATGCTCGACGGTGGGCCAGGTGAAGCGGGCCTCGCCGGCGTGGGCCATTCGGTAGAAGGCGACGCCATCAATGAACAGGCGGCTGCCCCGCTCGCAATCCCAGGTGGCGGCGAGGTGATGCCACTCGCCCGGGCTGAAGCGCGGACATGCGGTCATCAGGAGGTGGTCCCACGGATCGCGCACGTCGAAGCGCACGCGGGAGCCGTACTTCCAGAACCACAGCCGGTTGCCGCCGGGCTCGTTCGGCGGATTCTCGCTGAACCAGGCGGCCCAGGCAGGCTGCTCCTGATCCCAGCGCGACTGAAACCAGAGACTGACGGTGCCATGATCCTTGCGAACGTTGCCCGCGCAGGCGTAGGTGAGCCGCGGCGCGTCGGCGAAGACGGCGGCCTGGCCCATCAGTCCGGGAGCGAAGGAAAGGCCCTCGGCCTCCAGGGGATCGGGCGAGCCGCTCGCCTCGCTTGCTTGCCAGGCCCCGTCGAAGAGGAGATAGAAGATGATCTCGGCCTTCGCCGCCGAGCGCTCTCTCGCGCGCTCGAGTTCGGCCTGCTCGCCACGGGACAGCCGATCGGTCGTGTCTTCCATCACGAAGTCATCGGCGCAGAGTTCGCCTTTGCTCAGTATGTCCAGGCGCATGGTGAGCTGAGCTTCATCGAAGCCCGGCTCCTCGGGGATGGTCAGCGACAGCTCGAACTCGCGCCAGCCCCCGCCCGGGACGGCGTCGGCCGACCAGTAGCGGTGTCTGCCCTCGACCCTCCCCGCGTCCAGATACAGCCGCGCCTGCACGCCCGGCGGCTGGCTGCGAAGATGAACGTAGTAGGTGTAACGCCGGCCGGGGATGACGACAGTGCGCGGGGACGAGATGTAAGCGCGCGCTCCGTCGGACACGGCGCGCAGGCAATGCTGCCCGCCATGAGGGTTCTCGCTGATCACTTCCCAGGAGACGCTCTTGTCCCCCGAACGTCCCCATCCCGGCGGGAATGTGCCGACCTCCGTCGCCTCGAAGTCGCCGCCGGCCGGACGGTAGGCAAAGCCCTCTTGCGCCCAGGCGGGCAGGCTTGCGAGCGCAGCACTCAGGAGCATCAGGTAGCGCATCATCATCCTCCGGAGGAGCAGGCGGGGACAGTCACCTCTCGCGCTGCCCCGGCTGCGCGTTGTCCGCGGGCAGGCCGCGGTCGAATGGCCCGAGCCTGGTAGTCGAACAGGTGACTGTCCCCTATC
>CBFDBV010000177.1:0-9312 GCA_965603135.1 uncultured bacterium | reverse complement strand
CTCCGTAGCCGAACCCAGGCAAGCCCCAGGACCAGGCCATGATGAGCTGGTCGCCGGCCTCGAAGTTCACCACCCCAGTTCCCGTGTCCCAGGCGGTGGTGCTCTCCTTGAGGCGCCTCAGGTCGGCCATGACGCTGGTGGCCTCGCCGAAGATGAAGCGCGCGAAGTCGTAGTTGTGCACCGCCCCGTCAATGAAGGGCCCGCCGCCGATCTGCTTGTCGAAGAACCACGGCGTCGGCGCGCCCGAGCCGCCGCTCACCGACCGCCAGACCACCGGCCGGCCGATCATCCCCTCCTGGATGACCTCGCGCAGCTTCAGCCACTCGTTGGAGAAGTGCCGCACGAAGCCGATCTGGAGCACGACGCCGGCCTGCTCGCAGGCCTCGGCCATCTGCTCGCACTCGGCGACGGTCATAGCCATCGGCTTCTCGCACAGCACGTGCTTGCCGGCCTGCGCGGCGGCGATGGCCGCCTCGGGGTGATAGCCGGTGGGAATGCAGATGACCACGGCCTGCACGTCTTCGCGGGCGAGCAACTCGTCCCGGTCGGTGGTCCAGGCCTCGGTGCCGTACTTCTCGCAGTGGGCCCTGGCGGCGTCCTCGCTCACGTCCATCGCGCAGGCGATGTATGCGTCCGGGTTGTCTACCAGGTGCGGCGCGTGGGCGTTGTGAATCCCACCGCAGCCGATGAAGCCAACGCCGATCTTTGACATGCCATCGGTCCTTTCGGACAATGTTGTGCGAAGCCCTCAGGCTGCACGATTCGCGGGCGACGCCTCGTTCTCCTTCCTGTTCGGCAGAGGTCATCGCGGCTCGAACGGCGAAGTGCCACCGCAGGTGGCCGATGGGCGCTTGACCGGCTTGTGCTCAGTAAACCCACGCGTGGGTCGGGCTTCCAGGCCTGTCCGCCGTAGTCCCGCCAGGCGGGACGAAGGCGGGCCCGACTTGCCCCGGGAGTTGATCCGACGCCGGGCAAGGCGCGCAGACAGGCCACCCCCGAGCTCGAAAGAACCGGTCCCCGCTAACCGGAAGGGAGATCTGCTGTGTATCATCTGCGCATTGGTTGCTCTCTGGCTCTAGTGCTCTTACCGGGCCTGACGGTGAGCGCGCAGGAGCAGCCTCCTGAGTTCGCGGCGCTCTTTTGCCTGTCATTCGATGACAGCGTCCAGGCCCTGGCCGAGGGGACGGAGGTGACCGTCACCGGCGGCGAAAATCTGGAGTACGCCGAGGGCAAGGTGGGCAAGGCCGCCGACTTCCTGAAGGGCGGATGCCTGGAGTACCGCGATCTCCCCGCGTTCGACCTGAAGCAGGGGACGATTGAGCTGTGGATCAAGTCGCCCCATGACGGCAAGGAGATGGAGGACCACTACTACCTGCAGTTCCTCAAAGAGGACGGGTCGGCCGGGATCGAAATCAAGTTCTACCATGTGGAGTGCTCAGTGCAGGTGAGGATGTGGGGCTCGACCGGGAAGTTCAGGCGCTACGGCTGGGGCTGGGCGCAGGATGCGTGGCAGCAGATCGTGGTCTCCTGGAACAGCACGGACCCGAACCTGAGCGGCCTCGGGTTGTACAAGCAAGGGATCGAGACCGGCTACCCGCGCCCGTACAAGCCGATTGAGATGCCGGACTTCCTGCGGGTGGGATGCAAGTCGCCGGAGGAGGAGGGGGAGTTCGCGAAGGCGCTCATTGACGAGGTGGTTGTGTACAATCGGTCCCTGACGCGGGGGCAGGCGAAGGCGCTCTTCGAGAACGGGGGCAAGCCGCTGGAGGAGAAGGTCGCGGCGCTGCGCGAGCGCATCGCTAGGGACGAGGCGATCCAGCGGGAGCGGACGGACCTGCTCTTTAACCACCGCAAGCTGGGGATGCTCCATGGACGCTATCAGTCGCTTGTGCACTGGCAGGATGCCGCCTTCACGCCGCTGCAGATACCGGTCCCCGACAAGGTCCATGAGACGGA
Organism: uncultured bacterium; assembly: GCA_965603135.1. Taxonomy (GTDB): domain Bacteria; phylum Armatimonadota; class Zipacnadia; order Zipacnadales; family UBA5352; genus CBFDBV01. Next base: position 7,356 of record CBFDBV010000177.1, on the reverse strand, counting down.
ACTCGCGACGACGGACCTGGGCCAGTATGACGCGCTGTTCGTGGCCGGTGGCGGGGGCCTGCGGCTCGACGATGCCAACGCAGAGGCGCTGCGGAAGTACGTGCGGGAGGGTGGTGGGTACGTGGGGATATGCGGCGGCGCGGTGAGCGCGTGCAACGCCGGGCTGATTGAGGCCGAGCGGTTCAACTTCGGGGTGCGCGGGCCGGTCTGGAGCAAGCTGGAGGAGCACCCGATCACCGAGGGTTACGACCTCAAGCGGAAGCTGCTGTTCCCGCACGCGAGCGGGCCGCTGTTCGTGGTGAAGGAGGACTCGGGGGAGGTGCCGGTGGTTATCTTCGATGTCGGCAACCCGCCGCTGCCGACGTTCGTGAACACGATCGCCAAGGAGTACGGCGAGGGGCGGGTGGTTGCGTTCAGCGGGCATCCGGAGGGTTCCGCGCAGACGCGCAGGCTGTTCCGCAACGCGATTATGTGGGCGGCAAAGATCACCGGGACCGAGGATCAGACCGCGGAGCCGGAGTGAGGCCGGCTCTGACTGGGCAGAGCGAGAACTATCCCGGCAGGCAGGAACGAGGGCAACTGCGGGCGAAGCAGGCCACGAACCGTGCGTCACCCCCGTCCAGACGGGAGACCTCACACGCTCTCGTGCAAAGGAGTTCGATAGAGTTATGCACCCCCGCGCAGTTGTGGCCGGCGGCGCCGGCTTCATCGGATACACCTTCATCTCAAGGCTGCTCGCCGAGGGTTTTGACGTGGTGATCCTGGACAACCTCGCGACAGGAACGCGGCGCAATGTCGCGGACCTGGTCGCGGAGAACCGTTGCGAGTTCATCGAGCACGACATCTGCGAGTCCTTGGTGGTCAGCGGGCCGGTTGACTACGTCGTGAACCTCGCCTGTCCGGCCAGCCCGGTTGACTTCTCGCGCATACCGGTGGAGATAATGCGCACCTGTTCGGAGGGGACTTACGAGCTGCTGGAGTTGGCCCTGCACAAGCGCGCTGAGTTCTTGCAGGCCTCCACCTCCGAGATATACGGCGATCCGGAGATTCATCCCCAGCACGAGGAGTACACCGGCAACGTCAACATCGCCGGCCCACGGGCGGTCTACGACGAAGGGAAACGCTATGCTGAGACGCTGGTGCATACCTACCATCGCGAGTTCGATATGCCGGTGCACATTGCCCGCATCTTCAACACCTACGGGCCCCGGATGCGGCCCGACGACGGCCGCGTGGTCTCGAACTTCTGCGTCCAGGCGCTGACCGGCCAGCCGCTGACAGTCTACGGCGATGGCGAGCAGACGCGCAGCTTCTGCTACGTGGACGACCTGGTCGAGGGGCTGTTCCGCTTGATGAGGAGCGAGTTCAGCGGGCCATTCAACGTCGGCAATCCCAACGAGGTCTCGGTGAAAGTGCTGGCGGAGGAGATCATCGAGCTATCCGGCAGCAGCTCGGCGATCGAACACCGCCCGCTGCTGCACCCCGACGATCCCAAGCGGCGGCGCCCGGCCCTGGATCGCATCGAGGAGGCGCTGGGCTACGAGCCGGCCGCTGACCTGACGACCGGGCTCACGCGCACGCTCGAGTGGTTCCGGGACATCCTCGCGAAGCAGTAGGCCTTGCCAAATCGGCTTGACGAATCTACACTGGTAACATACACTTCCGACGTTCACTCAATCGGTTGACACGTCGTGACTGCGAGGTTGACAACGGTGCGCAGACGCGCTAGATGACGGCAGGTCGGCCGGCGAAAGAACCATAGCCGTGCGCAGGTCAGCATCCGACCCTTTGAGCACACCTGCGAACGCATTGACACAGGCTCCGCTTGCGAGCTTGGGTCGGTGTTCGTGTGGTGTGCTCGTTCGATTCTGAGGGATTGATTCACTATGAACCGGGAAGTGGCGCTGGAGGTGCGAGACCTGAGCAAGGTCTTCGTGCGGCGCAAGAAGGTGACTGAGAACGCTCGCCGGCGGCGCGTCAGGGAGCAGTTCCGGGCCTTGGACGCGGTCAGCACAACGATCAGGCGGCACGAGATCTACGGCGTCGTGGGGCCCAACGGCTGCGGCAAGTCCACCTTGGTGCGCATCGTCGCGACGCTTCTGCTGCCGGACAAGGGCAGCGTCAGCGTCTTCGGGCATGACGTGGTGCGCGACGCGGATGCGGTGCGCAGGCTCATCAACCGCGTGTCGGTGGATGCCGCCTTCTTCAAGAAGCTCTCGCCTAACGAGAATCTCAGCTTCGCCGCCCGCCTCTACGGCTTGCCGGTCCGCCGCGCGCGCCAGCGGGGAGCGCGAATCCTCGATGGTATGGGCTTTGACACGGCCCGGATGGATGACTCGATGCAGGAACTCTCGCGCGGGATGCAACAGAAGGTCGCCATCGCGCGCGGGCTGCTCACCGAGCCGATCCTGCTGCTGCTCGATGAGCCGACCACCGGCCTCGACCCCAGGTCCAAGCGCGAGGTGCAGGAGTTCATTGAGCAGCTTATGCTCACCCACGACGCCACGGTCATTATCTGCACGCACGACATGGAGGAGGCCGAGCGGCTGTGCGGGCGCATCGCCATTATGGATGAGGGCAAGATCGTGGCCGAGGGCACGGCCCAGGAGCTGAGGGAGCAGTGTGACAAGACGGACCCCGGCGTCAAGTTCGAGGAGGTCTTCATCGAGTTGACCGGCCGGTCTGTGGAAGACGCCGAGCTTGAGAAGGAAGAGTGATCGACGGCGCCACCCTCCCGGGCGCGACCGCGCGACGCAACAGGAGTGAGAGAAGAAGATGTCAGAGGCAATCGTTCGACAACTGATGCCGGTGTACGGCTTCCTGGAGCGCAACTTCAGGCTGCTGCAGCGCTACTGGGCCTGGGAGCTTGTGTGGTTTCTCTACACCCTGGCGATCACGCTCTCCATCGGGTTTCTGGCGGTCGGGATGGAGATGGTCAGCGGGGTCAAGGTGCCCCAGAACAGGGTGCTGGTCTTTCTGCTCACCGGCAGCCTGGTGTGGCGTTACCTTTCGCAGATATTCTGGGAGACCAGCAACGTCATCTCGTGGGAGCGCTGGGAGGGGACCATAGAGTACACCTTCATGGCGCCGATCTCGCGCGTGACGCAACTGCTGGCGATGAGCGTGTACGGCACTGTGTATGCAGGGGTGATCTTCGTCGCCATGCTGGCGATCTGCGCGGCCATCTTTCACATTGACCTGAGTGCCGCGAACCTGCTCGGGGCGCTGTTGATCCTGGCGGCGTCAACGCTGAGCCTGGTGGGGCTGGGACTGATGAGTGCGTGCATGCCGCTGATGTCGCCGGAGAAAGGCACGCAGATGACCGGCATCATCGAGGCGGTGCTGCTGATGATCTCGGGGATTTACTATCCCATCGAGGTCCTGCCCGGCTGGCTGCAATACGTGGCGAAGGTGTCGCCGATCACCTACACGCTCAAGGGCATGCGCGCGTGTCTGATTGACGGGATCGGGATGGCCGAGGTGTGGGCGTACGTATGGCCGCTGCTGATCGTCGGGGCGCTGTTGGTGCCTGCCGGGATCAAGGTCTTCGCCATCGCGGAGCGGTACTGCAAGCGCAAGGGCACGCTCAAGCGGAGCGGCTAGTGACGGCAGGCAGTGGGCAAGGGGGAATGGGCAATGGGGAACGGGAAACAGCAGGCCGGCCTCAGGCACCGGCCACGGCGACCACCACGCTCGCTGCCCTCAAGCCGTCTGGCGCGGGCCAAGATACACCCGGTCGAGGCGCGCCCCCGTTTCGCGGTTGCCTATCCTCAGCGTGTGCTTGCCCGCGCTGAGTTCGTAGGTTGGGCCACTGACCCACTGCCAGGTCAGGAAGTTGGGGTCATTGCCCACGATCTCGTCCTCGCCGCCGTCCATCCCTGCGTAGAGCGAGTTGCCGCCCGCGTCGAGCCAGTACGCGCGGAGCGCGAGCGGATAGCGCCCGGCCTCGGTCAGTTGAAACTCAAAGATAGCAGCGCCGCCGTCGTCGGTGTCGGGCTGTACGGGGTCGGGTGTGAAGTCTGCGGCCCGCTCGCCGCCTACGCACAAGCCCCCGGACGCAGAAGCGTCCTCCAGGCGTGCGAAAGGCGCCTCGAGGCGCGTCGCCTCCTCGGCCTCGGCAGTGAAGGCCAGGCCGGCCGGCGCCGTGCTCACGGGCAGCCTCAAGACCCGCGCCCCACCCTCGGAGCGCAGGTGTATCTCAGCAACGCCGGCGCCGGGCTGCTCGCCGGCGGCGAGTTCCACCGTCACCTGGCCGCTCGTGCCCGCCGCCAGTGCTATCGTCCTGGGCTCCGCCCTTGCGTTGACACCGGCAGGCAGGTCGGACACCTGCACGGTGACGGAGATCCGGTCCGGGCCGACGTTTGTAAGTGTCAGCTCCAGCCGCTCGGTGTTGCCCGCGAGTCTGATCTCCCGCTTTGATGGTCGGACGATGAGGCCCGCGTCCTGCCTGGGCAGCAACGGCGTCTTGTACCAGTCGCGTTGCGGGTCAACGTGAGCGTACTCGGCGTTCGCCCAGATCGGCAGTGAGCTGACGGGGATGTCCCCCAGCGCGGCCCGCGCGGCCTGAATGTAACTGAGCACGTCCAGGGCGGACCGCGATCCGTATCCCAGGTTCAGCAGCGGCCCGGAGCGCTTGCTGGTCACCAGAATCCTGCCGGCGCCGTCGAGTTCGCCCTTGTTCCAGGCGTCCAGCGCGTTGATGCCGCTGAGCGCACGCGTCTGCACACGCGTCAGAGCACGGAGCGGATCGCGCAGTCCCTGCGGGTCGAGGTCTGAGGCGGGTGCGAACTCCACGCGGGGCACCAGACCGGTGCGCAACGGCACCACGGGGCCGTTGACGCGCACCGTCAGCGCGCCGCGCAGCGACGCCGCCGGGTTGGTGCCGTGCAGGTAGCGCATCTTCCCGAACTCCGGGTCGCCGAGGTAGTAGATCTTGTAGCCGTGCGCGTCAATGGGGACGCCGGTCTGCATATCGTAGTACTGGTAGCCGTCGTGCTCTTTGGGAAGGTCAGCCCAGAACTCGAGGCACGTTGTCAGCGGCTCCAGGTACTTCTCGTCGCCGGTCAGATCGTACATCAGGGTCAGGCCCTGGCGGGCGTAGCCGACCGCGGTCGTGCAGGCGTGGGGCGCCTCCCACTGACGCGCCCACGCGGGCTTGCCGTCCGGGCCGTACTGCTCGGCCCACGAGTAGGTCGGCGGCGGGAGCTGGGCGTTGATGAGGAAGTCACCTGCTCGCAGCAGCGCATCGAGGAATTTCCGCTCGCCCGTCATCTGATGCACCAGCAGCATCGTCCTCATGCCCCAGATGGTGGTGCCGTCGTTGAGCGTGCTGTAACCGCCGTATCCGCCGCCGGCGGACATCGTGATGGAGTTGAAGCCCAGCGGCCAGGAGCCATCCGCGTTCTGAGCCGCGATCACGAACTCGCCCCCACGCTTGGCCGCCTCCAGGTAGCGCTCGTCGCCGGTCACACGATACAGGTAGCAGAGGAAGCGGATGGGGTCCTGCTGTGTGCCCTCCTCGATGGCGCCGCGACCGGGAGCCACCGGCTCGTAGCCGTGGGGCGCAACGATGTAGCCCTGGCACCAGGCGCCGGCCTCGTCCTGCACCGCCATGAGCATCTCACCGGCCATCAGCGCGGAGCGGAGGTAACGCTGATCGCCCAGCACCTCGTAGCCGCGCAGCATGGCCGTCACCGTGTGCCGCGCGGTCTGCTCATCCTCCGCGAGGATCGAGTACGTGCCCGGCGACTCAGTCGAGGTGAGAATCGGCCAGTCAAAGATCGTCTGCCAGCCGCCACCGATCTGCAAGCTGATCGCCGTGTCCAGCCAGGCGCGCACCAGGTCCTCGGCGCGCATCAGCATCTTCTGCTCTACCTCGGCCGGCGCTGAGTCAGGAGCACTGCCTTTGAGCCGCGAGCGCGTCACGCACTGGTCAGTGATGCGCAGCTCATCCACCGCCGCGTCCAGCTCTGGCGTCAGGTCCGCGAAGTACCCCCCTCCCAGGTAGACCTTCTTGCAGGGGATGACGAGGCCGTCGCCCAGCGGGGGCTCGAAGCGCTTGGTGACACCCTTGCCGTCCGCGAAAAGGTATGCGGTCCCACCCTCGGCGCTGTCCCATGAGACTGCGACGTGATGCCACGCTCCGGGGTCCAACTCAGCGCACGGGATCAGCAGCTTGCTCCGCGCCGCTCCGGCGCTGTGCTCCGGGCGGATGTGCGAGTACCAGCCGCGACGCTCGCTGTCCACGGACAACTCAATGGCCCGCGGCTCGCCCAACTTGCGCAGGATCAGGTTGAACCCCGGCCGCCCCGGGTAGCCGACGTGGTCCTCGCAGTACACGCAGAGCATCACGTAGAGGCTCTCGTCAGCCCAGATGTTGTGCTCGTCAGGACTGCGTACCCAGAACTCGATGGTGCCCTGGCGCATGTCGCAGTTGGAGGCTCCCGCGTAGATGATCGGGATGCCACCGTCGCGGAGGCGAGTGGCGAGGCCGAACTTGCCGGGCACATCGCAGTCGGTTGGGCCGCCGGCGGCGCGCATGTCGCGGCGGGCGTAGTCGGCGTCATTGCTCTGGGGGCTGTCGAAGCTGGCGAGCAGACAGGTGTGCCAGTCGCGCGTGAAGGGCTCCTCGGGCACCTGTGCGACTTCCGCGGCTTCCTGGCTGGCGACTAGCTCCGCCATCAGCTCCTCGGCGTCGAGCAGCCGCCCTTTGCCCTGCTCGAACAGGCCAGCGATCTCGTCCCCGTTGAGTGCTCGGTCATATATCGCGAGGTCGTCAATGTCGCCGGTGATACCTCCGTTGCCGCCGTTGCCGACGAGGAAGCTCTTGAGGCCCTCGTAGCTGATCTCGCCCGAATCCTGCTTGGCCGCCACCTGTTTGCCGTCCTGGTAGAGCAGGACCTGGGCGCCGTCGTAGGTCATCGCGAAGTGGTGCCACTGGCACAGAACGATCTCGCCGCCCTGGGGGTTGCAGGCGTCACCGCCGGCCTCGAGCATGAAGCGCAGGTGCCGCCCGTACATCAGCAGGCGGTAGCCCTGATTGTCATCGCCCCAGCCGGACCCGGCGTCCACCAGCATCTGGTAGTTGTCCAAGGCCGTGCGGCGCGCCCAGATGGCGATGCTCAGCGCCCTCGTGGGCTTGAGCGTCTCGGCGAAGTCACAGATGGCGCGCGCATTCTCGCCGTCGAAGCTCAGCGCCGGGCCCAGCTTGGTCTCCGTCCAGGTCGCGCCCTCGAGCTTGAGTTGCAGCCCGCCGACCTGGTCGGTGGTCACCTGGCCCTGGCCCTCGTCCATTGGCCAGCGAGCGACCGGCCCCTGCGCGAAGGCAACGGGGGCAAGCGACAGTATGCAGACCAG
>CBFDBV010000176.1:0-9315 GCA_965603135.1 uncultured bacterium | reverse complement strand
GGAGGCGATGGCGGCCCAGGTCGGTGATGACCACCTCGCTCCCCGGCTCGCTGCAGGCGTCCATGAAGTCGGCGGAGGCCAGGACCTGGCCGCCGTGACCGGCCTCACAGATGCGGGCGGCGCGGTTGACCTCCGGCCCCCACAGGTCCTCTTCTCGCCGCCAGGCGCTGCCGAAGTGCAAGCCCATCCGCACCCGCAACTCCTCAGGCCCGTGCTGCTGCCAGTTATAGGCCTGCAACTGGTCCTGGGCTTGAAGGGCGAAGGCGAGGGAGCTATCGGCATCGGGGAAGGCGAGGAAAAGAGCATCACCCTCCTCGTTGACGACCCTCCCACCGTGCGCCTCACAGACCTGGCTGATGATGGCGTTGTGCGCCTCCAGGGCCTGCGCGAAGCGGTTGCCGTGCGCCTCCCACAGCAGGGAGGAGCCTTCGATGTCGGTGAAAACGAATGCGCCGGAGAAGCGCTCTCCCCAGTCCTGCATCGCCTCATCCCCCTCACAAGCGTCAGATTCTTAGAGAATCAGTTCCTCTGTTGCAGCAAGAGTCCTGCTTGCACACGCAGGATCCCCGGGGCTGGCGTGGCACAGACCTCTTCCAGCCGAGGGCTTGCCCTCGGCGCGGAGCGCATCCGCCGTCGCCGAGGCTATGGCGGACGTGAGCGCTCCGCTGGAAGGTGGGTGATTCGGGGCCGCCTCTGTATCCTGTGCCGGTGCGATACGGCGACCGGGGCAGGGAAAAGAAGGAGAGCAGGCGGGCACGTGGAAGTAGGTGCTTGACGACAAGCCTGCGCGCGCGGAGGTCGGGGGACTCCGCCCGGGAAAGGCAAGGGAAGGAGCGATGATGATGGAACAATGGCGCGTATGTCTGACCGTCGGCGTGCTGGCGTGTGTGCTGATGGTGGGCGCAAGCCTGCCGGCGTGCGCTCAGGAGAAGACGGCATGGGATTACATCTCAGTCTTCGCGCAGGGCGAGAACGGGCCGGAGATGGAGGCGCAGTTCGCGGCGGTCAACGGGCTGGTCGCGCTGGGCGAGGATGCGGTCGTGCCGATGCTGTCGGTGATAGGGCACCAGAACAAGCATGTGCGGGCGAACGTGCAGACGGCGCTGGGCAGGATAGGGGCCACCGACGCGGTTGAGCCGCTCATCGAGGCGCTGGCGGACCCCGAGGCCGATGTGCGCGGGTCGGCCGCCGAGGCGCTGGGCAAGATCGCCGATGCCAGGGCGGTCCAGCCGCTGCTTGGGCAGCTCGCAAAGGAAGACGAGATGGACCAGCGTGGGGCGGCCGTCGGGCTGGGGTGGATGAAGGCTCAGGCCGCCGTCCAGCCGCTGATCGCGCTGCTCGAATCCGAGAGCTGGGAGGTGCGCTGGCGCGTGGCGCTGGCGCTGGGGCAGATCGGCAACCCGGCGGCCTTGGCCGCGCTGACGCCGGTGTCCGAGGATGAGCACGCGGTGGTGGCAGCCGCCGCCAAGTGGGCGATGGGGGCGCTGGCCGGTGAGCCTGACTTCTCAGGCTTCGCGGCCAACCTGGGCGGCGAGGACGCGGGAACCGTCTGGGGCTCGGCCTGGGCGGTGGGCGTCATCGGCGGCGCGGACGCGGTGAAGCTGCTGGCGCTGGCGCTGACCTTGGAGAGTGAGACATCCCGCCAGGCCAGCGGCGTCGTGCTCCAGTGGCTGGGCACGCCCGAGGCGCTCGACGCCCTGAGCAAGGCCCCGCCGCCGGCCGAGGAAGAGCCAGCAGCAGAGGCCCCTGACGAGGGTCAGCCAGCAGCAGAAGGTGCTGACGAGGGTCAGCCAGCAGCAGAGGCCGCTGACGAGGGCCAGCCAGCAGCAGAGGCAGAGCCAGCAGCAGAGGCAGAGGAAGCGAAAGAGGAATAGGCGCAAAGGAGATGACCTGAAGCAGGCACGAATGTACGCTGCGGGTCTCGCAAGACCTGTGGTGGACTGCTGGCTGCGTCAGAGGTCGTCATCATCCGGCCGTGCGCTCACAGTACCCAGACTGCCACCTCATTCTCATCGAGCGCAAAGCGGCGCGTATCCCCGGGGGCCTGCGTCGTAGAGCCATCGAGGTGGTATGCAACTCCCCGCCCCGGGTCACCCGGCGCTGCGAAGGCCGTGCGGTCAACCGTCACCTGGCCTGTCGCAGCGCCGGTTGGCGCTGCCGCGATGACCGCCGGGCCGGCGGCGCTGTCAAAGCTGTAAGCACGGAAACCCTCTTCGGCCTCGACGTTGATGCCCCGCTGATCGTTGAAGCGCGCCATCGTTGTGCGCTCGGCGGTCGCGGTCCTGAGCCTGGCGAGGTTGGCGATATGCTCCGCCAGCGCGGGCTCGTCGTCGAGAGTCCCCTCGTTCCCGTGCACGCAGATGCACAGGTACATCCCCAGCGCGAAGGCGAGCGTGGCTCGTTCCGGCTCGCTGTCCACCATCCACGAGAGCATCGCGTCGGGTATGCTGTAGCGCAGGCACGCCAGTCGTGGCTCTGCGCTGAGGTCTGACCAGGCCCAGCTCATCCACATGTCAATCCACTGCGCCCCGAAAACGTCGCACTCCTCGCCGATCATCAGGGCCTCGGCGTCGTTTTGCCGCAGTAGCTCGCGCACGCGGCCGATCAGTTCGACTACCGCCGCCTGCGTCGTATCCGGGCCGTGACCGTCGGCCACGAAGGCGTAGTCCGGCAGCATCTCCCACGGCTGGTCGAAGAACATTGAGGTGTAACCCAGGTCCAGGTACTCCCTGGTCAGCCTCATCACACGCTCCTGATAGGCCGAGGAGAGGGGGCTGTAGATATTGCACTCGGGTCCCAGGTGTCTGACGAACAGCCTGCCGTGGTGCGCGCTGCCCGACCAGTTTTCGGTCTGCGGCGTGCCGTCATAGCAGCGCTTGATCTCGCTCGCCGCGCCGGCAGCGAAGCGCTTCGACGCGGGATTGAGATGCCTGAAGTTGATGAGCGCGCTCACGTTCGTGCCCTCGGTCTGGGCCTGCTTGATGCCGGCGCTGAGGGCCGCCCGATCGGTCTCGTCGTAGTCGGTGAGGTCAAGCTCGGGGTGGGGGAGGTAGTTGCCGAGGGTGAGGTAGTCCCAGATGCACAGGTGGTTGACGCCATGGCGGCGGCCGGCGGCGGCGACGGCGGGTATCTGCTCGTAGCCGCGCAGGCGCTCGCCATCAAAGCCGCGGAAGAAGACGTTCTGGAAGCCGATCATCTTGCCTGCCGACCGTGTCGCGGGTGCGGGGCGGAGATGTTCATCCATCCAGGCCCGGTAACGGTCCGCGGTCTCGTGCCAGTCGCCGGCGTGCACCGCCAGGCCCATGGGAGGAGAGGTCCAGCTCTCGCCCGGTCTGACGACGACCGTGTGCGCCCACCCGTAAGCCAGGCGCAGGCCCGGTCGGTAGCCGGCCAGGTTCTCGATGCTTATGTAGCCGTTGCGCGCCTCGGGCTTGCTGTTGAGGTACGAGATACCCCCGCTCGGGCCGGACAGGTCCACCCACGGCGCATTGAGAACGACCGGGTAGGCGAAGAGCGTCTGCGCGCGCTGGCGGCTGCGCGCGTACGTGGCTCCCGATGCGCGAGGGAGGGAATGAGGATCGAGGGAGGCGCCCCCGCCGAAGAGCAATCGGTCGCGCCCCGGTCCGCCCTGGCCATCCCACCCGCCGAGCCACGGGAAGATGACCTCGTTGATGTCGTGGGCACCGCGGTTCTCAACGTGGAGGGTGAACAGCAGTTCATCGGGGGCCGAGGAGGGCTCAATGCGGGCCCGGGCCATGATGCCGGTATCGTCTCCGCCCTGCGCCGAAAGGCCCGCAAAGCGCAGTGTGAGGCCGGCGTCATCCCGCGCAACCTCGGGAGGCTCCTGCTCCTGGCTGTCCGCGTACCGAGAGGCCCAGGCCGGGGTTGGCGTGACGACCCGGAACAGGCGACCGTACTTGCCCCGCTCCTGCCTGGCGTCAAGATGAACGACACCGCTGACGGCGTCCTGGATGCAGACGATCGCCCTGGACTTGGGATCCAACTCGAGCACAGTCCGACCGTTCTGCAGTCTCACTTCTCGCACGCCCCCGTCCACCCGATGTCTCGGCGCGATCAGATCTTGCGGCGCTTGATGCCGAGGACGGCGGCGGTCTTCATCGCCTCGGCCCAGCGGATCGCGCGCGCCGGCTCGATCGGTGTCCCCTCCCCCTCCAGCCGCGTCAACCGGCAGATGTCGAGCAGCGAGCGCTCGCCGTCCACCCAGAACAGGATCCGCTTGGGCAGCCCTCGCTTGCTCGCCTTCTCTATCGCCTCGCGCGCCTTCTTCGGCAGCTCCGCGTTGTTGACGATGCCGCGCATCTTGCGGTAGGGAATCATCTGCGCGGCTTTCTTCTCGGTCGGCGTCAGGCGCTTCTCCGGCTTGGGCTCGGGAGCGGGGAGCTTGTGCTGCTTTGCGAGCGAGGCCAGGCGGCGGGAGGCGCGTTGCTGCCAGAGGTCGGCCGCGGCGTCTATCTCCGCGCGGACCTGCGAGAGGCGTTCGGCTGAGCGGCGCGCCTCGGCTTCAGTCAGCAACTCCGTCACCGACTCGAGGGCCTTCAGCTCGCGGTCGCGGACGTAGCCCATCTTGTCCCGCAGGTCGGTGGCGGCGTCCACGAGCTTCTCCTCAGCGGTAGGCTCCTCCTTCGCCTTCGTCGCCTTGCCGGGCTTCTTCGCGGACGCTTCCTGCGGCCTCTCTTCGAGCATCGAGCGGGCGTCGGCCAGGGCCTTTTCCACCGTGGCGCTGAGGTAGTCTTCGGCGCGGTCAGCGACCATCTCAGCGAACTCCATCACCTCCGGCTGGCGGGCGCTGGCGAGGAGATAGGCCCAGGTGCCGGCCAGCATCGCCACGCGGCCGATGGACTCGGCGTCCACGTTCTCGTCGGTGTCCATGTTGGTGTGATAGAACTTGTCGGGCCACTGTATGAAGGCTACGCTGGGGATGCCGATGGAGGGGTCGGAGATGAAGTTGTCGTTCCCCCAGAAGCCGGTGTGCGAGGTCGCGAAGTAACGCTCGGCGCTCTTCTCGTTGCCGTGGGTGAAGAAGCGCGAGCGGAAGTACTCCATCAGGGCCTCCGTGAAGTGGTTGATGAAGGAGGGCAGCGCGTCCGGGCCATCCTGGTACATCAGCGCGCTGCCCCCGCAGCGGCATTGATCCTCGCCGACCATGTCCACGTTCAGGGCGGTGACGACCCGATCCATCTCCTCGGGGCGCTCGTAGCAGAGCGCCTGGAGGGACTGAAACTCGTGGGTGAGCCAGACGCGGATGGTGCGGCAGGGACGCGGGAGCTTCTTCGCGCGGATCAGGGCGCGGAGGCCGCGCATAACCTCCAGCAGCACGGCCGCGCCCGAGGCGTTGTCATTGCAGCCGGGCTCGTAGAGATGGGCCACGAGCGCGATCTCCTGGTCGGCCCGGCGGCCCTTGAGCGAGGCGCTGACCATCTCGTGGCGGCCGTCGTAGACCCTCGCGTCCACCCAGGCGCGCAGGCGCACCTCGTTGCCCTTCTTCTCCTCGTCCTGAATGAGCTTGCGCATCTCCTGGCCCTCGCGCGGGGTCAGCACGAAGGCGAAGAGCTTGCCCTCCGGGCGCATGGTGAGCCAGAGGCGGGCGTCGGGCAGGTCCATCGGCGTGGGGCGCACGACCGGGTTGGTCGCCATGTTGTCTGTGACGATGCCGACGGCGCCCTTCTTCTTCGCCAGCTCGTTGACCCCGCGCGGCGCGGCGTTGGTGAGGATGATCTTGCCCTTCACGTCCACGCCGCGGTAGTGCCGCTCGTTGTCGCCGCCCTCGATGACGGCGACCGGAGCCTCGACGCCGCCGGTGGGCGTGGGCGTGCTGCCCTGGGCGAGGCACCAGGGATCGTCGCGGTAGGAGCAGATGCGGCGGGCGGCGGACTCGGGGGCGACGATGGACAGCTCGCCATCCGCGCAGTCCCACGCGCGCTGGAGGCGATAGGCCCCGTAGCGGGCCTTACCGGTGGCGGGGAAGGAGACGATCTCGACCTCGGAGGCGCCGGCCTCCTTCAGCTTGCCGACGCAGTAACGGGCGGACTTGTAGTACTCATCGAAGGAGCAGGTGCGGTCGTGGCGCCAGATGTCGGCGGCCATGTTGCGGGTGTTCTCGCCGGAGATCTCCTGAGACAGCAGGTCATAGACCTTGCGGAACATCGCGGTCATCGCCTTTCGGGAAGGTCAGGCTGGCGACAGGCGTGCGCGACCTTCGCCGAGCAGGCGGGGAACCCCTGCTAACGGCAGCAACGACAGCGAAGAAAGCGACGACAGCAACGGCAAACGGCAACGGCGAAGGGTAGACACGCATCGGCCTGCCCCACGGGGAGACAGCAGCGCGGTACGCGTCAGCCCACCTTACGGACCTGAGCGTGAGCCAGGGCCAGGGCGGTCTCGTAGAGCTGCTCGTAGCGCCCGGCTGAGTTGGTCCAGGAGAAATCCTGGGCCATCGCGTTGGCGATGATGGCGTTCCACGCGGCCGGATTGCGGTGGGCATCCGCGGCGCGCTTGAGAGCCGCCAGCAGCTCGGCGGCGGTGAGCCGATCGAAGACGAAGCCGGTCTGCTGCGGGCCACGCTCGACCACGGTGTCGGCCAGACCGCCGGTGTGATGCACCACGGGGATGGCTCCGTAGGCCATCGCGATCATCTGACCCAGGCCGCAGGGCTCGTAGCGCGAGGGCATCGCAAAGAGGTCGGAGCCGGCGTAGATGCGGCGCGCGAGCGCCTCGTCGAAGCGTATTGCCGCCGCGACGGCTCCTTTCCCAGCGGAGCGCTTGCGCTCTGCGTCGAGGTCCGCGTAGACCTGCTCCAGGTCCGCCTCACCCGTGCCCAGCACTACGACCTGCATCGGGAACTTGATGGCCTCCGGGATCGCCTTGGCCAGCAGGTCGAGGCCCTTCTGCCAGGCGAGACGAGTCACGCACCCCAGCAGCGGGACCTGAGGCTCGATGGGCAGGCCCATCTCCTCCTGAAGGGCGGCCTTGCAGCGGGCCTTGCCGGACAGGTCGCGGGCGCTGAAGTTGGCGGGCAGGGCTCCATCGGTGGCCGGACTCCAGAGGTCGCGGTCAATGCCGTTGAGCACGCCGAAGAGGTCCTGAGAGCGGGCCTGGAGCAGCCGCTCGAGGCCGTGGCCGAACTCCGGGGTCTGTATCTCCTGAGCGTAGCGCTCGCTGACGGTGTTGATGGTGGTGGCGGCGCGGATGCCCGCGGCCATGAAGTTGAGGCTGCCGTCGTGGGTGGCGTCCGCGAGCGCCTCGGGCGCGGACCTCCGTACGGCGGATGCTGGATGCTGGATGCTGGATGCTGGAGCCGTTTGCCGTTGGTCGTTTCCAGCCTCGAGCGTCTCGCCTCCAGGCTCTGCCGTTAGGCCGGCGTCCTCGGCCTCGTCGGGCGGGAACTGTCCCTGGTAGCCGAGGTTGTGGATGGTGTAGAGCGTGGCCGGAGGCGAGGGCAGGTCGCGGACAAAGAGCGGGAGGAGGCCGGTGGGCCAGTCGTTGGCGTGTATCACGTCCGCCTCAAACCCGAGCGCGGGGCGCAGGGCGAGCGCAGCCGCGCAGAAGAACGCGTAGCGCTCGGAGGCGTCCGGGTAGTCGCTGCCCTTCTCGCCGTAGACTTCCGGGCGGTCGAAGTACGGGTCGTGCTTGATGAAGTAGACGGGGACCTGGGAGTGAGGCAGCGTCGCCTCCAGGACGGTGGTGTTGACAGTTCGGCCGCCGAAGTTGACCTTAAGGGATTCCAGCGCCAGGGCGAACTGGCCGTGCTGTCGGCACTGGCGGTGCAGGGGCATCACGATGCGCACATCAATCCGCCGCTGAGCGAGAGCCTGTGGCAGGCTGCCGGCCACGTCGGCCAGGCCGCCGACCTTGGCGTAAGGCGCGACTTCGTTCGAGACAAATAGCACCTTCATTTGACCAGGGACACCTCCGGTTGCTTGAGCGGCGGACGGCGCGGAACCGTCAGGATACCGCCCTCCGTGACTTTGAACTTCTCGGCATCGAAGCCCAGGTCTCCGCCGAAGGTCGTGCCATCGGGTATGCGCGCGCGCTCCTCGATGATGACGCGCTTGAGCCGGACATCTGTGCCGATGACGACCTCGGCCATCAGCACGCACTCCTCGAGTTCGCTGCCGCCGTGAACGGTCACCCGTGGGCCTATGACGCACCGCCGCACGCGGCCACCTGAGACGGTGGTGCCGGGCGCGATGAGGGACTGCTCCACCACGCCCATCACGCCGTCGGCGGACGCGCACACCTTGGCGGGCGGGCCGTTGCCGAGACTGCCGTGGATGGGCCAGGAGTGGTCGTAGAGGTCGAACTCGGGACGCGGCATGAGCAGGTCCATGTTGGCGTGCCAGTAGCTGTCAATGGTGCCGACATCGCGCCAGTAGGGACTGCCGGGCTGCTCGGGCGAGTTGAATCTGTAGGCGAACACCGGGCACTCGTGGATCAGCCGGGGAAGCAGGTCGCGTCCGAAGTCGTGTGAGCTGCCCTCGGTCCGGGCGTCTCTGATCAGCGCGCGCACCAGCACCTCCGTGTCGAAGAGGTACACTCCCATCGAGGCCAGGGCTCTCTCAGGGCTGCCGGGCATCGGGCTGGGTCGGCGGGGCTTCTCCTGGAAGTCCACGATGCGGTCGGTGGGGTCGGCCTGCGCCACCCCGAAGCTGCCGGCGGCTTCAAGGGGTACGTCAATACACACAACGGAAGCGGAGGCCTCATTGTCCAGGTGCGCGGCCAGCAGGCGGCCGTAGTCCATCTTGTAGATGTGATCGCCGCCGACGATCAGCACCCAGCGCGGCCGCTCTTGCTGGAGCAGGTGCAGGTTCTGAAAGACGGCGTCCGCCGTCCCCAGATACCAGCGGTTGGGCAGGCGCTGCTGCGGGGGCAGGATGTCAATGAACTCGCCGAGCTGCGGGCTGAGGATGTTCCAGGCGCTGCGCAAGTGCCGGTGCAGGGTCAGCGACTCGTACTGCGTGAGCACGCAGATGCGACGGAAGTTGGAGTTGATGCAGTTGGAGAGCGTGAAGTCCAGGATGCGGTAGCTGCCGCCGAAGGGGACGGCAGGCTTCGCTCTATGCTCGGTGAGGGGGCGCAGGCGGTGCCCCTCCCCTCCGGCAAGCAGGAGCGTCAGGACCTGTGCGGTGCGGTCAGTGCTCACGGCCGGTCTGCCCCCCTGTGCTCATTGAAGCTGCGAGCGTGCCAGTGCCCGCTCGATCGCGCTGAGCAGCGGGCCGATGTCGGAACTCTTCTCGATGTAGGCCTCCGCCGCCCAGGCCAGGAAGTCGTCCGCGTAGGCGGGATAGGCGGTGTTGA
>CBFDBV010000175.1:0-9383 GCA_965603135.1 uncultured bacterium | reverse complement strand
GACAGCGACGACAGCAACGGCTAACGGCGGCGGGTGGCGGTGACCGAGAAGGGCTCTGTCGAGGAGCGTGAGCGAGCTATGTGTCAGTTGACTCGGGCGGTGATGATCGTGGCAGTTGTCGTGAGCGTGGGATCAGGGGCGGGTGGCGCGGAGTACTTCGTCTCGCCGGCGGGAAGCGATGAGGCCCCGGGGACGCGCGATGATCCCTGGGCGACCATCGGCAAGGCCAACGAGAGCGTCAAGCCGGGAGATACCGTGACCTTCCTGGACGGCGAGTACGAGGGGACGATCCAACCGGCGGCCTCGGGCGAGGAAGGGAAGCCGACCATCTACCGCGCGGCTAACCCGCTGGGCGCGGTGCTGCGTGGCAGCGAGGTGCCGGACGTGGGAACGCTGTGCGTCTACCTCAAGGACCGCACGCATATCGTCATCGAGGGATTCCATCTGCTGCCGACCTCGGGGGCGTGGATGCGGCTGGAGAATGCGGACTACTGCACGGTGCGCGAGTGCACGATGGAGGATGCCAGGTCGTGGGCGGGCATCCAGTGCACCAACTGTCACTTCAATCGCTACCTTAACAACCGCGTGCAGCGCTCGATGAACACCAGTCAATGGGGGCACACCGGCGGGAATATGTGGAACAACACCGACTGCACCCACTGCGTGTTCGAGGGCAATCACTTCAGCCGGGTGGGGCACTGCCCGCTGAACTTCAGGTTCGAGTGCCCGTACAACGTGGTGCGCGGCAACGTGTTTGACTGCCGGTGGGGACGGAACTTCGAGTTCTTCTCCACGCCGCGGGCGCTGATCGAGCAAAACATCATCACCAACGGCTTCGATGGATCGGGCTCGGCGGACGGGCGGGCGAAGCTGTTCATCATTGACAGCATCTTCCGGCGGAACCTGATCTACCGGAACTGGTACGGGCCGCTGATCATCAACGCCTACCGCGCGCGCAGCAAGCGAGACGTGGAGCCGTTCTCGATGGCGCGGTCGCGGCTGTATCATAACACCTGGTATCGCAACCAGGACTACGGGTTCGAGATGAGCGACCACTCGCGCGAGGAGGGGGCGCCCAAGTACGTGACCGGGAACGTGTTCGTCAACAACATCTTCTTCGATAACGATCCCAACGGCGGGCGGCTTGCACTGCTGCTGTGGGCGAACATCGCGGACGACAACCGTTGGCTGAGCAACGTGCTGTGCGGAGACGAGCCCGGGCGGAAGACGGTGCGTTACGACACTCCGGGCCCGAGCAATACCTCGTGGCCGGGGCTGACCATGACCGCCGAGGAGGCCAACGAGCAGAAGCCGGAGCAGTTCGAGGGGAACCTGGACGTCGCGCCGGAGTTCGTGGACGCGGAGGCGGACGACTACCGCCTGGCTGAGGAGAGCCCGTGCATTGACGCGGGGAGGGTGCTGACGACGGCAACGGCAGATGGCAGTGGGCGAGAGCTGCCGGTGGAGGATGCGCGGTACTTCTACGACGGCTTCGAGATCCCGGGCGAAGAGGGCGACCTGATCGTGATCGGCGACATCAATACCACCGCCCGCGTCGTGAAGGCCGACATCGAGAGCAACGTGCTGACGCTGGCCGGGGAGGTGACGTGGAGCGCGGGCGACGGGGTCACGCTCCAGTACGTGGGCGAGGCGCCGGACCTGGGTGCGTACGAGCTGGGGGCACGGGCCCTGGGGTGGCCCTCGGGGCCCACCGTGCCGGAGGGGCTGCGCCTGCCGACGATGGAGACCGCGACCGAGCCGGTGGTGGTGACCGACTTCGAGGAGCATAACCGCGAGGAGTGGCACTACTACTGGAACTTCTCCAGGCAGCGCAACACGGACTCGCGGATGGACGGCGAGACCGCGGCCTCGGGCGAGCGCTCGATGCGCGTGTTCGCGACCGACGATGGGGCGATAATGTCCTGCGACATCCGCCCGCGCTGGTGGGACATTGAGCGGTTCCCGATGGTGAAGCTGTCCTACCGCATCCCGGAGGGAGTGCCAGTGGGGCTGTGGCTGTACGCCTTCCGCAGCACCGAGGTGGGGAAGGGGGCGGTGTGCGTGGGCGGCAGCCCGGCGCGGGACGTGGGCAGCTACCCGCACCTGGAACGCTACGAGTTGACGGATGACGATCAGTGGCACGAGGTGACGATTGACGCGCGCGTGATCCGCGAGGTGTTCCCGGAGGTGAGGGCTCTCAAGATGTTCCGGTTCTACACGAACAGCAACGGGAAGAAGGAGCAGCAGTACTGGTTCGACAACTTCCGCATACTGCCTGCGGAGGCAGAGTGAACGGCAACGAGGAGAGCACCGGCGGACGGCAAAGGAGGTCTGCCATGACAGATGCAGTGATGGCGGCCGGGATCGCGTTACTTGCGATGGCCGCGGCAGGCGCGGATGACGCAGAGCCGGGGCTGCTGCGCCACTCGCAGGACTGGGTGCAAACGCGCATGCAACAGATGCTGGCGGTGGATGACGCCTACCTCTGGCACGAGGTGCTGGGCGGCCGGGCCATCCACCAGAACAGCATGACTAACCCGCCAACCGAACCGAACGAGGGCAACTTCCACACCCAGCAGCAGGCGTTCTACGCCTCGGTGAAGATGGATGTCTACGACCTCGGCGGGAAGGAGGAAACTCGTCAGTTGGACGACGCGCGCGACCTGCTATCCTGGGTCGTGGAGAACGGCTACGATCAAGAGCAGAGGCAGTTCTACCTGAAGTACAACCGGCGCAGCGGCGAATGGACCAAGAGCTTCCACCCGGAGTTCAACATGATGAGCGTGAGCGCCCTGCTCCGCTATGACACGTACCGCGGGACGCCGCGTTTCGTCGCCGCCGCCGAGGATGTGCTGGAGCATATCATCGAGACGGATGCGTTCAAGCCGGATAAGCCTAAGGGCCTCTACACTTCCGGCTACCTGGCCTTGAAGCTGCTGGACGCCTACGAGAGCACGGAGCAGGAGCGCTTCCTGACCTGGGCGCGCCAGGTGACCGACCTCGCCAACCAGATGATGTGGGACAGCGAGTACGGCGGCTGGCTCTACGCGGGCAACCCGGAGGGGGAACTGCCGGAGTACACCGTGAAGTTCACGCACACGAACGCGAACATGATTCAGGCCTGCTTGCGGCTGTATCTCCTGGAGCAGGGCGATCAGTACCTGAAGTACGCCACGGAGGCGCTCGAGTTCCTGGCCGAGCACAGCAGGTCGCCCGATGGCGGCTGGTATCGGCACAACACGCGCGACGGCTCGGACCCGACGCAGCCGCCCATCGTGGGCGACGGCGCGACCACCGGCACCGGCGCGGTCTGCGTCTACGACCGGATGGCCCAGGTCATGGTGGCGTGCTGCCTGGCATATCGAGCGACGAAGGACGCGCGCTATCTGCGCTGGATTGACGAGACCCTCGACAAGATGGAGCAGACGCACCTGACGGAATACGCGGCGGGCGTGGACTACGGCTACGTCAACGCCGGTGACTATCAGAACACCTGGTGCCATCTGTGGGGGCTGAAGGCGATGATCGCTATGACGGAGCTGTGGCGGGAGTTCGGCGGCTGACGAGGGAGGAAAGGCCATGACGACGATAAGCATCCCGCAGATCGCTGTGCCCGACTTCTGGCTGTCGAACTTCAAGAGGGTTCAGGACTATCTGGACTCCCAGGTGTCGCAGGGCGTGGTTCGCGAGTACGGGTCGTCGTCCACCGGGCTGCCGTTGCGGCTGATCGAGTATGCGCGCGAGGACGCCCGCGCGAAGGTCATGGTGATGGGCGGGACGCACGGGCACGAGCCGGGCACGGTCGCCTCGGCGACGAACCTGGTGCACCTGATGGAGCAGGGAGTGGACCTGGCGGGGGAGGAGCATCCTGAGCTGCTGGAGCTGCTGGGGCAGGTGCACCTGTACGTGGTGCCGGTGCTCAATCCCGATGGGCGCGTGGTGTGCCCCGACACGTTCTACGCGCAGGGGGTTGACACGTGCACGGCGTATGCGTGCGGGATCACGAAGAGCGGGGACCTGGTGCCCTACGACGCGGGTGCCGAGGAGCCGCTCTACTACTACGACCCGGAGGACTGCGTCTTCATCGGCGGGCAGTTCAACGGGGCGGGATGGGCGATCAACCGGCTGCGGAGCCCCGATAAGGCCGACGCGGTGGAGGTGGCTGCGCTCTTTGAGTTCGTCAGGCCGCTGGGGCTGGACTGCCTGATGGACCTGCACGCGTGCGGGTATAACTTCGCCTTCCAGGTGCGCTCCCACGATAGGCGCTATTGGCCGATCATGCGGGAGTGGCAGCGGCGGGCGGAGCTGCTGTTCGGGGCCAAGGGCCGACAGCTCGGTGCGCTGCACGGGGATGATGGCGAGCCGCTGACCTTCCACTTCAACAGCTCGCTGTTCCATCGGCATGCGAAGCTGATGTGGATCGCTTACGAGGGCCGGCAGGGCTACCTGGGCAGGGCGAGCTTCTGGCCGCTTCCCAGCGAGTGGGAGATCGTTGACGACTACCTGAGCGCGGTGCAGGTGACGCTGAGCCTGGCGGTTGAGGGAACGATACGCGAGGTCAACCGAGGAGTATTCGGATAGACCGGCCAGGGGTCATGCGTCGTGTCCCTCGCCTTGCGAAGGGCGGGTCGGTGTGGTATCATCCCAATGACGAGGAACACCCTGCGATTCGCGTGACGCCTGACAAGTTTTGGGCCAACACCCATCTCAGGGGAGCCCGGCTTCGTCGGTGGCGTGACACGTCGCCCCGAGCGACGATACGCAAAGCCGACGGGAGGGCACCCACCTTGTGTATGGGTTCAAAACCCTAGGGCGCACGGTCTGCGTGGGATCCTCGTCATCTTTAACGGCGGGGAAAGGGCAAGGGGCAAAGGGCAAAGGGGGAAAGGCAGCGACGACAGCCACGAAAGCGACAACAGCGACGACAGCAACGACAGCTACGATAAACGGCGGCGGCGGGATGCGGGAGGCGAGAAACGGCGAACGGTAGAGACGATAGCCTGTTCAGTCCCCCCGGCGAGGTGGCGGGGAGCGCGCCGCTGGCGGCGCGTATCAGGCCCCGTGACCTCGATGAAATGGTCGGCCAACAGGAACTGCTGGCAGAGGGGTCACTGTTTCGGCGGGCCCTGGAGAGCGATCAACTGCCCTCGCTGATCTTCGTGGGGCCGGCCGGGACCGGAAAGACTACGCTGGCGCGCATCATCGCGCGCCGCACCCGCTCGCACTTCGAACAACTCTCTGCAGTGCAGGCCGGGGTCGCCGACATCCGACGCACCGCCGCCGAAGCGCGTGAGCGGCATGACCTCCACGACACCGGCACCATCCTCTTCCTCGACGAGCTGCACCGGCTCAACAAAGCTCAACAGGACTCGCTGCTCCCGCACGTGGAGGACGGGACCTTCGTGCTGGTGGGTTCGACCACGGAGAATCCGTTCTTCTCCATCATCAGCCCGCTGCTGTCGCGGTGCCGGCTGTTCACGCTCAAGCCCCTGGAGCCCGAAGACCTGAGGAAGCTGCTCGACCGCGCGCTCGGCGACGAGGCGCGCGGGCTCAAGAAGCTGCAAGCCGAGGCGCCGGAGGCCGTGCTGGAGCACATCTGCGCGAACGCCGGCGGCGACGCGCGCGTGGCGCTCAATGCGCTGGAGATGGCCGTGCTCACCGCCGAGCCGGACGAGGACGGCGTGCGCCGCGTGGACCTGGAGAGCGCGCAGAAGGCGCTGGATCGGCCGGTCCTGAAGTACGACCGCGCCGGGGACGAGCACTATGATACCATCTCCGCGTTCATCAAGAGTATGCGGGGCTCAGACCCGGATGCGGCCATCTACTGGCTGGCGAAGATGCTTGAATCGGGCGAGGACCCGCGCTTCATCGCGCGGCGGCTGATCATCCAGGCGGCCGAGGACGTGGGGCTGGCGGACCCGACGGCGCTGAGGGTTGCGGTCGCAGCGGCGGATGCGGTAGAATACGTCGGCCTGCCGGAGGCCCAGATTCCGCTGGCGCAGGCGACGATTCACCTGGCGATGGCCCCCAAGAGCAACTCGGCATACAAGGCGATCGCGCAGGCGGTGGAGGATGTGCGCCGCGAAGGCGCGAAGAGGGCCCCGGGACACCTGGCCGGTGGGCCCCGGCCGGAAGAGAGCGCCAAGCAGTATCTCTACCCGCACGACTACCCGGGCAGTTGGGTGGCGCAGCAGTACTGGCCGGAGGGGATGCAGCCGAGGCGCTACTACGAGCCCGGAGATAACGCGCGGGAGCAGAAGATTCGCGAGAAGCTCGAGGAGATGCGGCGGCGGTCGGTGGGCGACGGGAACGACAAAGGCTAACCGCAGAGAACGCAGAGAACCGCAACGGCGTGAATAGGTGGACGGCAACGGCAACGGCTCATCTCACCGCAGAGAACGCAGAGAACGACAACCAAGGGACGGCGAACGGCGGAGGCGAGAGGCGAGAGACGGGAAGCCAGAAACGGCATACGGCGGAGGCGGGAAGCGCGAGGTAGAAACGATGCTGCTGCGGTAGCCGAGCAGTACTCCCGCATCTCGCCTCTCGCCTTCCCCCTTCGCCAAGGCTACGGGGGACAAGCCCGCATCCAAAACAGGGAGGGTTGGGCAGTGAGAATAAAGGTGGAGAGAGCGGAAGACCAGGCGAGCGTGTTCAGCGTCTCGGGTGAGCTGGATGCATACACAGCGCCCGACCTTCGAGACGCGCTGGACGCGGAGTTGGCCGAGGGGAAGTCGTGGGTCATCGTGGACATGGCAGGCCTGAGCTACCTGGATAGCACCGGGCTGGGTATACTGGTGGGCACCGCCAAGAAATGCCGGCAGGTGAACGGGGATCTGGCGGTGGCGTGCACCAAGCCGAATCTGCTGAAGATCTTCGAGATCTCCGGGACCACCGAGATTCTCAATGTCGTGGAGAGCGTGGAGGCAGCAATGGAGCGGCTGGAGGAGCTGGCGAGCAGCCGAGCCGCGGATGAAGGTGAACAGGAGGGGGGCCGGTAGGATGCCCTCGAAGAGCGCCGAGGTAGTCGAGCTGACGGTGCCCTGTGATGCGAAGTACCTGGTGGTGGTCAGGCTGGCGACCGCGGGCGTGGGCAACCGCGCGGGCCTGAGCGTCGAGGACATCGAGGATATCAAGGTCGCCGTGGCGGAGGCGTGTACGAACGTGATCAACCACGCCTTCGATGAGGGCGTCGGCCCCACTGAACGGCAGATACGGGTCCGGCTTGTCCCCGAGGACGGGAAACTGACGGTGGAGGTGGAGGACGAGGGCGCGGGCTTCGACCCGAAGCAGCTCGAGCGGGGACAGCAGATGCCGCTGGAGGGAAACGGCGGGCTGGGCTTCGGGCTGATGAGAGAGCTGACCGACTCGATAAGCATCGAGAGCGCACCGGGCAGCGGCACCAAGGTCACCATGACCAAGCGGGCAGCAAGGTAGCCGGTGCCACGCAGCATCTTCGCGGAGTAGTAGCCGATGTCCTCACGCTGGCATGATCTCTCCACTCAGGAGCTGTTCCGGGAGTTGCGTGACAGCAACAGCCCGGAGCTGAGGGAACACCTCATAGAGCGCCACGAGGGCCTGGTGCGACACGTCGCCAACAGCTACCGGGACAGCGGAGTGCCCTATGACGACCTGGTCGGGGTGGGGCACATCGGGCTGGTCAATGCCGTGGACCGCTATGACTGCGAGCGCGGAACGAAGTTCGCGACCTTCGCAGTGCCAACCATCAGGGGAGAGATGCGACGGTACTTCCGGGACGCAATGTGGGGACTGCGCGTGCCGCGGCGCATCCAGGAGTTGAGCCTGCAGGTGCGGGAGGCGAGCGAGCGCTTCATCCGGCAGAAGGGCCGCTCGGCCACCTACGGTGAGCTGGCGGCGCTGCTCAATGTCTCGGACGAGGCGATCATGGAGGCGCTGGAAGTGGCCAACCAGTACGAGCTGGCAAGCATTGACGAGGCCGGGCCCGAGGAGGATGCCGGCGAGACGGGGCTGTCGCTGGCCGACCGCACCGGGGCCGCCGACCCGGACCTGGAGGCGCTCGGGACCGCCGACGAGATCCGCTGGGCCCTGGCACAGTTGCTCCCGCGCGAGCGCGTCATCATCAAGCTCAGATACTCTCACGAGCTGTCGCAGCAGCAGGTGGCCGAGCGACTTGGCATCTCGCAGATGCACGTGTCGCGCTTGCAGCGGAGGGCGCTGGAACGGCTGCGAGAGATCTTCGAGGTGGAGGAAAACGGCAGCTAACGACGGCCTCACCCTGAGACGGGCTGCGGCCGTCTCTTAGCCCCTCTCCCTCGCAAGCGACAGCTCGGGAGAGGGGAGTAACGGCAGCGACGGCGGTAGGTATTCCACGCAGAGGAGGCTGACGGGACAGAGGAGACCGGCAACAGGCAATAGCGCAACGGCTTGTCCTCTCGCTTTCTCCGAGGCCTTTGCCGTTCCCCATTGCCCATTGCCTATTCCCCATTGCCCGCCGTTATGACCTGCCAGGAGATACGTGAGAGCTTCCTGAGCTTCTTCGAAGAGCGCGGGCACCTGGTGATGCCCAGCGCGCCGCTGGTCATTGACGACCCCACCACCCTCTTCACCTCGGCAGGAATGCAGCCCTACATCAAGGCCTTCAGAGGCGAGGAACAGCCGCCCGCCGCGCGGGTGGTCAGTAACCAGAAGTGCGTGCGGATGGGCGACCTGGAGAACGTCGGGCGCTCAAGCCAGCATCAAACCTTCTTTGAGATGCTGGGGAACTTCTCGTTCGGCGACTACTTCAAGGAGGGCGCGATAGAGTACGCCTGGGAGTACGTCATGGACGTGCTTGAGCTTCCCCGTGAAAACCTCTGGATCACCATCTTCGAGGAGGACGACGAGGCCGGCGAGATCTGGCACAGCCGCATCGGGATCGAGTGGGAACGCATCATCAGGCTGGGGCGGGGCGAGAACTGGTGGCCCGAGGAGCGCTGGGAGGGGCCGTGCGGCCCGTGCACCGAGATACACGTGGACAGGGGGCCGGGGCTGGGCTGCGGCCGGCCGGAGTGCGGGCCCGACTGCCCCTGCGACCGCTTCGTGGAGCTGTGGAACCTCGTCTTCCAGATGTACACCGAGGCCGAGGACGGCACGCTGACCGAGCTGCCCGCTCCGGGCGTTGACACCGGGATGGGCTTCGAGCGCCTGGCGATGATCATGCAGGATAAGGCCTGCACCGCCGAGACGGATGAGATGTGGGGGATCATCAACAGGACGCTGGAGATCGCCAGGCAGGAGTGGGGCACCGAGTTGAGCTACGGCCAGGATGAGACCGCGGACCTGGCGCTGCGCGTCATCGCGGACCACGCCCGGGCGGCGGCGATGATCACCGCCGATGGCGTGGCGCCCAGCAATGAGGGAGC
>CBFDBV010000174.1:0-9390 GCA_965603135.1 uncultured bacterium | reverse complement strand
CGTCGTGCCCGCCCCACAGCCAGACAACGACGGGCAGGAGGCACGCCCCCGTCCGCTCTTCATCCCGGTAGGGCGGCCCGCCCTCGCCGCGCCCGCACAGGCTCCTGCCCGCTCGTCAGGTAGAAGCTCTCTCATGACCGTCCAGAACGGCATTGGCGGGCTGGAAGCCCGGCCTACTAGAGGTCATCTGCAGAACGGCAACGGCGGCCTGGAAGCCCGACCTACTAATGGGGGGGGGAGCAGGCAGCCGACCGGGCAGGCGGAGGGCGTGCAAGGTCGCCGATCTCCGCTCTCCGCCCCGGCACAGGCCCCCCAGGAGGACCTTAGTGCCGACGCGAGGCAGCAGACTGCGAGGCAGGGCCGCTGGCAGGCTGGAAGCCTGCCCCACGCGCCTGAGGCGCCGGCAGGCGAGCCCGCCGGGATCGCTCGATTGTCGGGCCCGCCGCCGCTCCTTCCCCCTTCGCCGCTCCTTCCCCCTTCGCCAAGGCTTCCCCCTTCGCCAAGGCTTCGGGGGACAAGTCGGAGCTATGGCGGACAGGCTTGGAAAGCCCGACCTGCGGAGGCTGCTGTCCCAGCTTCGCCAGAGCGAGGCGAGGCCGGAAGATGGGGACACTCACCTGTTTCGCCGCTCTCACCGGCGATCCGCGCCGCCCCGGGAGAGCGAAACAGGCTGACTGTCCCTCATTTCCCGGAGGATGCCCCTGACGGAGAGGTGACGAGCGCGGCGCTGGGCGCGCAGGCCGCGCCGCTGCCGGCGAGCCCCATCGAGGGTCCGGTGCGCGTGGCGGCCGTCCGCGTTCCTGACATTGCCGCCGACTCCCTCCCCGGGCAGGGCGAGGTAAGGCACCTGCGCCTGGAGATCGAGCCACCGGAGCTGGGCGCCTGCGAGTTGGAGTTGACCGTGCGCGAAGCGGATAACCCACTTCGCAAAGCCTTGCACGCGGTGGTGATCGCGGAGCGTCCGCAGACGGTGGCCGCGCTGCGCGAGGCGGAGCCGCAGATACGGCAGGCGCTTGCCGACCAGAGCATCGAGGTGGGCAGCTTCGAGGTCGCCCAAGGCAGCGGCAACGGCTCGGGGCCTACGGGGGGACAGTCATCCCGCCTGGGCGGGATGACTGTCCCCGAGCCCTCCGCTGAGCGCCTCGTGGCGGATCCCGCCCAGGCGGAACCCGCGGTGCTGATGCCGCCGAGGCGGACCGGCGCGCGGTGGGCGCAAGCGAACTACGTGGACGTGTTCGCATGAGGCAGCTGCACAGTCGTTCGTAGGTCGGGCATTCTTGCCCGACTCCCTTGACCGACTGCGGAACCGACACAGAAGTCGGGCTGGAAAGCCCGACCTACGCTGGAACAGCGACCGCGGAGGTGGCCTGAGATGACAGTATGGCCCCTGGGCCTTGAGATAAGGACGCAAGAAGCTGTCTCACAGCCGTCGAGAACGGCATTGGCGGGCTGGAAGCCCGCCCTACGGGAGGTTATGAAACGGGCTCAAGTGTCGTCGGCGCAAGTCGGGGGCACGGCTTGGACCTTCGCCAAGGCTACGGCGCACAAGTCGGGGGCCACGGGGCTCAACCAGGATTTCATGACCTTGCTCGTGGCGCAATTGCGCGCCCAGGACCCGCTGGAGCCGCTGCGGGCGACGGAGTTCACCAGCCAGCTCGCCCAGCTCCAGTCACTCTCCGAACTCACGCTGATGAGCCAGTGGCTGCGCCAGCTAGTTGAGCTGCAGGCCGTCGGGCCGGCCCTCTCGCTTATCGGCCGGCAGGTTGAGTGGCTGGACGGCGCCTCCGGCGAGCGGCTGTCAGGCGTCGTGGAGCGCGTGGAGGCGAGCCCGGCCGGCGGCTTCATGCTGATCGTGGGGGAGCACCGGCTGAGCCTGGATCAAGTGCTTGCGGTTAGCTCTTAGCCAATAGCTATTAGCTAATAGCTGGTAGCTGGTAGCTGTGGTTCCTGTCGTCGCTGCCCTCACCCGGAGGCTTGAGCGTGAGGTCCCCGCAGTTGGAAAACCTCGAGAGGATCGCGCGCGTGGCCGGCGGGGCCTACGACCGCCCGGAGGCGGCGGCCGTGATCGCCGAGGAGGTCTACGACCTGCTCAACGAAGTGGACTGCGCGCCCTGTGACCAGGTGTTTCTGCTGTCGCCTCTGCGGGAGCAAGGCAGGTTGCCCGCGTCCCAGGCCGTCTACGTGGAGGCGGTGGCCCCGCCGTGGGGGAGCGGGGGACACTTGCGGGTGGGTGACATCTGGGACCTGGGCGAACGGGCGGCTCACCTCTTCGATCGGCCTTTCGACCATTCTGACGCCGCACGGGAAGAGGGATTGCCGGCCCAGGGGCGACCTGTGCCCCGGAGCTTCAGCGAAGGGGCATCGTCCCCCGAGCCCTATGTCACGTTCGATCGCTACCTCAGGGACGCGGGCCTGACCAACTGGCTCGGGCTTCCCCTGAGGGCGGTCGGTCACGATAGGCCGCTGGGCCTGCTGGGCGTGGCGTCGTGCGGGACCGGCCGCGAAGGTGGCCTACCCGCCCACCTGCTCGAGACGATCGCCTCGGCGGTTGCCGGGGCGTTGCGGCTTCGCCGCAGTTGCGAGTTACGAGTGGCGAGTGGCGAGCAACGGCAAACGGCGGATGACGTGAGGTCGTTACTCGCAACTCGCAACTCGGCACTCGCAACTGTCGTTACGGTTAGTCAGATGTCGGATGCCTTGAGGATGCAGGCCCTCACGAACATGGCCTTCGGCATCTCGCACTCGCTGGCCAACATCTTCTGCGCCATCCTGGGCAACCTTCAGTCGCTCAGCGAGCGGGTGGCAGAGGTCGGTCTGGAGGCGAGTCGCACGGTAAGCCCTGCGCTGGGGAAGGGGGAGGCCGCAGGGCAAGCCCTGCGCTGGGGAACGGCGACGGCAAAGGGCAAACGGCCAACAGCGGCGGAGCTGGTGGCGAAGCTGGAGGAATCCACCTACGCCGGCATTGACATGATGCGCTCGCTCCAGAAGTTCGCCGGGCAGCCGCCCCACGAGCTGGAGCTGGTTGACCTGAGCGAGCTGGCCCGCGAGATCGTGGGCCTGACGGAGCAGTTGGCCGCCGCGTGCGGGGAGAGCTGGGGGATTGTGCTGGGCGCGGACCTGTCGGGCCCGCCTTCGCCAAGGCTTCCCCCTTCGTCCCGCTTCGCGGGACTACGGGGGATGAAACCGCGGACAGGCCAGGAGCTCCGACCTACACTGGCCGAGCCCGACGGGAGCGGACAGTCCGCTCCCGCCTGGTGCAGCCGCGGCCAGATCCACGAGGCGGTCATCGCGCTGGTGTTCAACGCCATCCACGCGACGGGGGCGAGGGCGGAAACGGCGGGCAAGGGGGTAACAACTGACGGCGAGGGCGGGGAGATCACGATCATCACCCGAGTCGAGGCGCAGCAGGGTGGCCTGCCCGCCTACAGCCGTATCTCGGTGCGGGATAATGGCTCCGGTATGACAAAGGAGGTGCAGCGGCGCGCTACTGAGCCATTCTTCACGACCGAGCCCGAGACGCATCAGGGGCTGGGGCTGAGCATCGCCCGCGGCATAGTGGTGGCGCACGGCGGACAACTCACGATTCAATCCAGGCCGGGCGAGGGGACGCAGGTGGACATCAGGCTGCCTCAGAGTCCACCCAGACCGCCTTCCGGCCTGGCGGACCCCGAAGAGGTCATCAGCGACGTGCTCTCGGACCTGGAGAGCACCAGGCGAAAGTGACGCTCGAGCAAGGCGGACTATCCGCCCGAGGAGGAATGAAGAGATGAACAGAGCCCTGTTTGCCGGACTGTCGGGCACCATCGCGTTCCAGAATCGGCTGGACGTGGTGGCCAACAATCTCGCCAACGCCAATACCGTCGGGTACAAGGAGGGCCAGGTGACCTTCCTGGACGCGCTGTATCAGACGCTGCGGGGAGGGCGCGCCGGCTCCGACCTGGGGCTGGGCGGGCTGAACCCCATGCAAATCGGCAGCGGCGTGTCGCTGGGGAGCATACAGGTGCGGCAGACCCAGGGCTCCCTGGAGCGCACCGGCCAGCCTCTGGACTCGGCCATCGAGGGAGCCGGGATGTTCGTGGTCTCCGACGGGGTTGGCACCTTCTACACCCGCGACGGTGCACTTGTGCTCGACAACACTAACACGCTGGTCGGGGCCACCAGCGGCTACCGAGTCCAGGGCTGGATGGCCACCGAGGGCCAGGTGGATTCAACGGGCCCCGCCTCCGACCTGGTCTTCCAGATGGGCCAACTGTCGCCGCCACAGCCGACCGAGAACGCCACCGTCATGGGCAACCTGGACGCCGAGGCGGCGGATGCCACGGAAATCCAGACCACAATATCGGTCTACGACTCGCTGGGCGAGATGCACCAGATCACCGTGACCCTCACCAAGACTGACACGAATGAGTGGGAGGCCGAGGCGACCTTCGGGGCCGACTCAGCCTCCACGACGCTCACCTTCGACGCCAATGGCGCGCTCACGGGCACCGAGTCCGTCACCCTGGACATGACCCTGACCAACGGCGCGACTTCGCCCCTCAGCGTCACCGTGGCCCTGGGCCAGATAACCCAGCTTGCCCAGACCAGCAGCGTAGCTATCTCCGCCCAGGACGGCCGACCGGCGGCGGCGCTGGTGTCAGTTCAGGTGAGTGAGAACGGCCTGATTGATGGGAAGTTCTCCGACGGTCGCACCCTCAGCCTGGCGCAGTTGGCCCTCGCTAGTTTCCCCAACCCCGGCGGGCTGCGTCGCACAGGCGGCAATCTCTATGAGGAGGCGCCCGCATCCGGGCCGGCCGCGATCGGACCTGCGGGCAGCGCGGGCCGTGGGCGCATCGTTGCCGGAGCCCTGGAGATGTCCAACGTGGACCTGACCAAGGCCTTCGTGGATATGATCACCACTCAGAGGGGCTTTCAGGCCTCCACCCGAGTCATTTCGGCCGCCGACGAACTCCTCGAGGACGTGATCAGGCTGATCCGGTCGTAAGGCGCAACGGCAGTGGCGAGTTTCGAGTGGCGAGTTTCGAGTAACGGCCTACGGCTGGGATCCCGGATGGTCGTGTCGTTTGCTGTTACTCGCTACTCGCTACTGTCGTTGCTCGCTACTGCCGTCTTCACTCGTCACTCGCTACTGTCGTTCCTGCGGTTCGCTGTGTGTGCTGGCACAGCAATTGCATAGGATGTGAGGGCATGATAGAGCTCACGAGCTACGACGGCCGTCAAGTGGTCATCAACGCGCTGCTCGTGGAGAAGATCGAGGCGGTGCCGGATACGGTGGTGACGCTCACCACCGGCAACAGCATTGTGGTTCGGGAGAGCGTGGAGGAGGTCATCGGGCGCGCGGTTGACTACATCCGCTCGCTGCACGTGGAGGGCGCGGCGGGCAGCCCGGCCACTCTCGCGCAGTGGGGTCGCATTGTCCGTTAGGTGCGAGTGGCGAGTGGCGAGTAACGACTAACGGCAAACGATGAAGGCGTACACTCGCAACTGACCACTGGCGACTGGCCACTGCCGCTTGCTGTCGGAGCAGGAGCTGCGACCTACACCGCCGTGAGGGGATAGCCTTGTTGGACCTCGCCACACTGCTGGGCCTGGGCCTTGCATTGGGCGCCATCCTCGGCTCAGTCATCATCGAAGGCGGGCACCTGGGTGCCCTCGTCAATATCCCAGCGGCGGTCATCGTCTTCGGCGGGACGTTCGGCGCTACGATCATCTGCAACCGACTGGATGACATTCTCAAGCTGCCCGTGGTGTTGCGACATGCCTTCATCTCGGCTCGCCACGATCCGCTCGAGACCACCCAGAAGATGGTGGAACTGGCGACCGTGGCCCGCCGTGACGGCTTTCTAGCCCTGGAGGACTCTCTCAAAGACATCCAGGAGCCCTTTATGGCCAAGGGTATACAAATGATGGCCGACGGCACGGCACCGGAGACAGTCACCGAGGTGCTGCAGACCGAGCTGTATCAGCTCGAGCAACGTCATACTGCGGGCGCTAACATCCTGCTCACCATGGGTGGCCTGGCGCCCACGCTGGGCGTCACCGGCACCGTGATGGGCCTGGTGCATATGATGGGCAAGCTTGACGATCCCGGCTCGATGGGGCCCGCCATTGCCTCGGCCTTCCTGGCCACTCTCTACGGCGTCGCCTCAGCCAACGTCATCTTCATCCCCCTGGGCAACAAGCTCAAGGCGCTCAGCAAGCGAGAGCAGCTCGTCTGCGAGATCGTCATCGAAGGCGTCGGCGCCATTCAGAAGGGCGCGAGCCCCATCATCGTGGCCGAGAGCCTGAAAGCGTTCGTCACGCCCAAGCTCAGAGCGCAACTCGAAGAGAGCCGAGGCGCAGGGCAGAGCACGTCGGGGGAAGAGAGCATTGAGCCTCAAGCAAAAGCGTCATAGCCAGGCGCACGAGGAAGGGGACGCAGAGCGCTGGCTGATCACCTACGCCGATATGATCACGCTGCTGATGGCGTTCTTCATAATGATGTACGCGATGTCAGTGGTAGATCTCAAAAAGTTCCAGGACTTGTCCGGAGCGATGGGGCACGTCTTCGGCGGCGCCAGAGAAAGCAGCCCGTTTCCCGGCGAGACCATGGGTGGCGGCGCCAGCCTGCTGCCGGGCGGCACAGGGCTACTGGATGGCAGCATGCCCGGTAGCGTAGTGGGCAGCGCCAGCCTCGCAAACAGGATCACCGAGCAAGTGAAACAGAACCTCCCAGATGACCTCAGTGACCTGGTTGACGTGGTGCACAGCGACAACCGCGTCACGGTCCGCCTGAAGGAGACCAGCGTGTTGTTTCCCCTGGGACGGGTCACGCTCAGCTCCCAGGCCCGCCGGATACTGCGAGAGATCGGCGCGGTTCTCTATGACGTCCCTTACTCGCTGCGCATCGAGGGGCACACGTGCGACCTGCCCATCCGCACCCACGAGTTCCCCTCCAACTGGGAGCTATCGGCAGCGCGCGCGGCCAATGTGATGGCCTATCTCATACGCCAGGCTCGCATATCCCCGCTGCGCGTCTCCGCCCGCGGCCTCGGCGACACCCAGCCGCTCGTGCCTAACGACTCAGCGTCGCGCCGTGCTCGCAATCGCCGCGTGGACATCGTCATCCTCTCGGACGAGAAGCCCGAGGGGCTCGTTGACGTGATCCGTAAGCTGCGGCCCACTGCCCCGCGACCCCCGGCGCGGCCGCCAGTGCCCCGGCCTGAGAGGGTGGAGCCCGTGCCTATCCCCATCGTCCCGCCGATACGACTGTGTCCACGTTGGGACGTGGTTGGGACATACTTCGGTGAGGCAACCGCGGTCCGCTCAGACCCGGGAAGGAGTGGACAGTCATCCCGCCTGGGCGGGATGACTGTCCCCGAGCTGCCAGGACTGGTCGAGGAGATCCGCCGTGCTGCACCACTCCCGGCACGGCCACCGGCGCCCAGGCCCGCCAGTGTGCGGAAGGCCCCTGCCAGCATCGTGCCGCCGATACAATTGTGCCCGCCCTGGGATGCGGTCGAGACGCGCTCTGCCGGCCTAGGGGACCAACAGCCCTAAATATCCGAGACTCATCCAAGGGAGGCAGTCACCGATGCGTCATCGGAAGCCGCGAAGCGGCAAGCTGCCCATCAAGCTGATTATCATCGTGCTGGTGGTGCTGGGAGGAGGCGCCTTCGCAGCCACGCGCTTCATGGGAAAGGGTGAAGAGACCGACCAGACGGCTGAGGGCACAGCGGAGGGGGGGAAGGAAGCTGCCCAGGCCGAGAGCCAGGAGAGCCCCGCACAGACGGCAACTCTCGGGGAGTTCCTGGTCAATATCCGCAGCAAGGACGGCCAACTCCGGTACCTGAAGGCCGGGATCAGCGCGGTCGTCCATGAGACCGCAGACAAAGACGACAAAGGCAAGAAGAAGAAGGGACACGGACATGATGCCTCCGACGAGTCCGAGGCCGAGCTGCCCCCTGCCAGCCAGCGTTATGCCCGTGACGTGACCATCGCCGTGCTCGCCAACCAGCAGTTCGAGACATTGCGCACGGCCGAGGGCAAGCGACAGCTCAAGGCCACCTTGCAGCAGAAGCTGGACGCGGCCCTCGGAGGCTACCGCGTCAGCGATATTCTGTTCACGGCCTTTGTGATGCAGTAGTGTCCGACATCCGACAACCGACTTCCGATATCCGACTACCGGCAAACGGCTAACGCCCCACTTGGGACTGCTGGCAGCGTCAAGGCCGTTGTCGCAGTCGGAAGTCGGTAGTCCGTAGTCGGTAGTCGGCTAAGGAGGTCGAGCCAGGTGCCCGATGCCGCAGAGAAACAACAGCCTGAGGAGACAGAGGAGCAAGAGGCGGCGGAGGGCGCCCTCGCCCCCGACACGCACCAGCATGCGGGGGCTGATCCCGCCCAGGCGGGAGGCCAGGAACGGCAGCCGGATGGAGCCGTCGGGAGCCCGGCTCCTGATCCTGCCACTGCTTCCATCGAGCCGCAGCGCGAAGAGGCGCTTCCCGACCCCGCCGCGGAGGACCTCGCCGGCGATGCCGCTCAGATCACCGGGCAGGCCGCGCCTTCGCAAGGCATTGTCGGAGCAGGAGCCCCCTTCGCCAAGGCTACGGGGTCCAGGGCTCCGACCTACAGTGGGGGTTCCCCGGCGGCCGGGGCTTCGCCCTTCGGCAAGGCTTCGGGCGACAGATCGGCGGACGAGCCGGGGGGCACGGAGAACAACCTCCAGCGCATGCTCGATGTGCCCCTGGATATGACCGTGGAACTGGGCAGGTGTGAGATGCAGTTGTCCGAGGTGCTGAACCTGCAAGCGGGCTCCGTGGTCGAGATAAACCGCCTCCCGGGCGAGCCGATAGACCTGCTCGTCAACGGCAGCCTTTTCGCCAAGGGCGAGGTCGTGGTCATCAACGATACCTTGGGCTACCGCATCATCGAGTTGGTGGCCCAGGCGCGGGCGAGGCGCGAGGCCGATTCCCCCCTTCGCGAAGGCTTCGAGGGACAAGCCGAGGGAGAGTGAGCCCCGGGTGAGAATGCGTCTGCACAGCACGCTCGTGGTGATCGTGGCACTCACAGCCCCCGGCCTGCTTGAGGGGGCTTGGGCCGATCCGCCCTCAGGGACCCGTGGGGCCTCCGGGGAGGTAGAATGGCAGCCCGTCGCTGACTCCGCCCACGCCGAGGCGGGGCCCGCGTATCTGTCGGTGCTCGACGTGATAGGCAAGCTCACGATCGCGGTGCTGGTAGCCTACGGGGTCTCCCTGGCAGCACGGTGGGCCCAGCAGCGCTTCCGCCCGGCGTGGGCGCAGAAGCGTCGGCCCGAGGCAGCAGAGACCATGCGCCTGGAGGAGGTCCTGCCGCTGGGCGCGGACGCGAAACTGTACATCGTGCTGGTAGAGGGCCACCGGATACTGCTGGGCA
>CBFDBV010000173.1:0-9418 GCA_965603135.1 uncultured bacterium | reverse complement strand
CCCTTTGCCCTTTCCCCCTTGCCCGCCGTCAGTCGAAGACTATCTCCCCGAACCCCTCCGGCACATTGAACGCCCGCCCGGGCGTCCACGAGGTGGTCTCCGCCTTCGCCTTCTGCTGTCTGCCGAGCTGCAAGGCCCACGAAGAGCCCTGCCTGGGCGCCTCGCTCACGCCGACCGCTTCGTACGGTATGAACACTTCCACCGTCCACGCGTCCGCCAGCCGCTGCGCGCCGGCAACCCAGCCCGCCTTGTTCCCGAAGTTGTCGCTTATCGTCCCCAGCGCGTTGATCGCGAGCTGAAAGGCGCTCGGCGCGCCCGGCGGCAGGACGAATATCTCCACGTCGTCGTCGCGGTAGAGCGGGTCACCCCGCTCCGTGAAGGTCGCCTTCAGCTTGTCCATCTGCGTTTCCGCGCACTTGAACGCAAGGTAGAGCCCCTCGTTATCGTACGCCACCCAGACGGCCGTCTTCTCCGTCGCAGGGCCGCCGTTCGCCAGCAGCCTCAGCTCCGGGATCGTCGGCGCGCCCTGCCAGACCTCCTCGGTCAGATTGCCATCTATCTCCGGCTTCGCGGGTGCGCGCTTGACGCTCACCCTCGGCACCGGGTCAGTCACCTTCAGGGTGATCCTGCCCTGCATGTTGAACTTCGCGTTCTCGCTGCTGATCTCGTAGGCGATGTTCAGCTCGCCCAGCCGTGCATTCTCCGCCAACCTCATGGTGACCAGGCGTTCCTCACGCCTCTCTGCGCCCAGCTTCAGTGTCAGTTCGCTCGGCTCCACCTCGGTCTTGGCCGGCGGCGAGAACTTGAGCGTGACCGTCCCAGCCTCCTTCAGTCGGTTCGTGACCGTCAGATTCACCTGGCTCTCCTCGCCACGGAAGACCCTCTGGGGCAGGGCTGACACTCCCAGCGCCGCCGCTGCGGTGACATCCATCGGCAGCGCGATCGTGAACGGAATCTCGTTCCCCTTCCCCGTGATCTCCAGGAGATACGGGATGAGCGGCCGTTCCGGCTCCTCCGGCACCGGCAACTGCGTGGTGACGACCGCCCCCGCTTGCAGCGCCGTCGATTCGTACTCCTGCCACGGCGAGCGCACGCGGGCCTTCAGGTCGCTGAGGGTGGCCGTGCCGCCATGCTCCAGGGCCCACTGCACGGAAGTGGCCTCACCTCGCGGCCGCTCTCCCAGGGACCGTGACGGCATAGCAGGTGTCAAGCCCAGCGCCGCCACCGGCACGTAGCCCAGGTCCGTGTTCAGCCGGAAGGCCAGCTTGGTCAGGTCCACGGGGGCTGCCGTCTCGATGCCGCCCTCAAGCTCACTCGCGACCTCCTGCAACTGCCCCGCGACGCGCAGCGCCTCCTCGCCGCTCGTCTGCGCGCCGCGCTGCGCCAGCTCCTTCGCCCGCTCGATTTGCGTGCGCGTCTTGTCGGTGAGTTCCGTCGCAAACAGCCGCCCTATCTTCCCCAGCGTCCGCTCGGCCAGCCTGAAGCCGTGCTGCGCCATCTGTTCGCGGGTGCCCACCCAGAAGGCCTGCGAGCCGTCCGCCGTCACTGAGACCTGCCAGCCGGCCGTGTCAATACTCTCGCCCTGCGGCTGGCCTGGCAGGATGTTCACCGCCACCAGCTCGGCACGCGCGGGTATCCCCAGGCCCTCGCGCTCCAGCGTCACCACTGTGGCCTTGTCCTCTTCGTCGTAGCTCCTGAAGGTGAAGTGCAGCTCGCCCTCCTCGAACGAGCCGTAGCGCTCCACGATGACTCCCTCCGTTGCCCGCGCGTGCGGCAGCGGCTCCCAGCCGGCGATGGACAGCTCCTCGATGGCCGGGACGTAACGCCGGAACAGGTCGCGGTACTTCTCGCCGGCTGGCTCGTGCAGCGGTCCCACGCACGGGTAAACGGCATAGGCCAGGCAGCGGCCGAAGTGATACCGCACGCTCGCCTCGTCCTTCTCCGCTTGATAGCCGGCCTTGCTGATCACCCGCCAGTACCGCCAGATCTTGTGATGGGCCGTCGCCCGCAGATACCGGTCGAACCTCCCCGGATGCAGGCGGTCCCAGCACCACTCGATCATCGGGATGTCGACGAACGGCATCGTGAACATCTGCTCGTAACCGTTGGCGTTGCCGTAGGTCACCACCTGATACTCCTCGGTCAGCGGCCACCACGCTTTCTTGTGGAAGTCCCAGATGGTGTTGGGCATCCCTACCTCGAGGCTCTCCTTGGCGAAGGTCAGCGGCACCAGCGTGGTCGCGAAGTGTTCCCGGCGATGGTCGAGCGCGCGCGTGTTACCGTGGTAGCCTTCGATGGCGTCTGCGGTGAAGCAGGCATCGAACGGCTGCCGCGTCTCGTCCTCCGCGTACTTTGCCAGCATCTCCCGCGAGACGTTCGCCAGGTGCGCCGACACCCCGGGGTCCTCGTTGACGCGGAAGTTCAGCCCCCATCCGGGCCAGTCGTTGTGATTGTATCCCTCCTGGGGCCGCCAGTAGCGCGTGTCGCCGATGTATCGGATCTGCCCCTCGGGGCCGTAGACCAGCTTCTTCATCGTCTCCGCGCTCGGCACATAGTGCTTGGGCTTCTCCTTCTCCTGCTCCGCCATCTCCTGGAGCCACCCCATCACGGTCTCATCCGAGGGCCGCTTCGGATCGTCGGAGCGCACCATCCTGAAGTCGTAGCAGCCGTGCACGTGATACAGGAACTTGTAGCCCTCCCCGAAGTCGCTCGCGTCCTCCAGCGTGGAGCCATACGCGCCAAGCCGATGTGTCTTGGGGTCGAACCTCTCCAGAGCCGCGTAGTTCAGGTAGCCCTCGTACCGCGGCCGCTTGACGAAGCTCTCCGGGAAGAGGCGGTAGTAGCGTTCCATCGCCGAGCGCATCCCCCACGCCGGGTCGTGCCGGTGGATGACGAACGAGAACGGCGCCCGGCTGGGGTTCTCTCCGGCATCCCTGGCCAGGCCGAAGTAGAACGTGAGCGAGGTCTCCGGCACTCGCTGGTCGTGCTGGATGACGAACACTCGCGGCCCCTGCGACAGCGGCAGCGCGAGCGTCAGTCCCGCCTCCGGCCCGCTCAGCGCCGACCACGGGTAGATCGAGCACACCCCGATGCCCGACGCGCAGTCGTACGTATACCGGTACACGCCCCCGCCGGCGACGCTCTCTTGCTCCTCCGCGTCCGTGTACCAGGTCCAGCCCTCGGCATCCAGCGGCAGCGCGAACCGCACTCCCACCGCACGGTCCTCACGGGTGGTATCCCGCACCACGCCCTCCACTCGTATGCACTCCTCGTCGCCCTTCAGGGTCGCCTCCAGCTCCAGCCCGGCCTGCGGCAGACCTCCCCGCACGGTCACTCCATCGCCGGTTGCCTCTGCCTGCGCCTCGATCGGCAGGTAGACGCCCTCGCTCATCTCCGCGATGGAGAAGTCGTCCAGCCACAGCGTGCCCGTTGACCGGTAGATGTCGGAGCGCAGCGACAGCCGGGTGGTCTCCGGCTGCGTGGTCAGGTCCCAGATGAGCTTGTGCCACTGGCCGTCCACCTGGGGAATGGCCGCGCCGACCTGCGTGTGCTTGCCGGTGAGCGTGTTCTGGTCATCGCGCTCTGAGACGTATGCGCCGCACACTCCGACCTTCTCCCGCCTCACCCACAACTCGCAGTGGTAGCGCGTGTTCGGCTTGACCTGCACCAGGCAGCCTACGTTCGAGTTGCCGGGGTCCGGCCCGGGCACTTCCAGGCGCACGGCCCGCTTGCCGGCGTGCACGATCTCCTCGTCAATGCTCTGACCGGCGCCCAGGTTCCAGCCCTCCGCGCCCTCTTCGAAGCCGGGGTTCGGCACCAGGTTCACCGGCTCCGGCTGATTGTGGAAGTCCGCGATGGCGAAGCCGCCCGCGTCCACAAGCCGCAGCTTCACCTCGCCGATGCGGAGCCCGGTCACTTCACCGTTGGCGGACATCTCCAGCGTGACGCCATCCGGGGTGCTGACACCGATCCCTTGCGCCGTCGCCATCGCGCACGACACGGCCAACGCCGCAACGAGCACGGCCGTCGTCATCTCCCTCGTCATTGCGCTTTCTCCTCCCGGTCCCCTCATTGCCGGTCGGGTTGGGATTCGACCTTGCCCCTGCGTCGCCCTCCTGGCGCGACGGGGACTGTCCCCTTTTTCGCGCCTTGAAATCCCGCGCGATTTGAGGTAGAATCCTGGCAGACTGTGTGCTTGGCTCTGGGCCAACGGTTGAGGGGCCGAATGGGGGATCAGGGGCCCCATCCGGCCCGGCCGTGGGCCGGATGCTTCGCGAGGCCCGCCTACGGGCCTCGCTGGCATTCAGTGATAGGGGACAGTCACCTAAGGTGACTGTCCCGCATTCGAGGATAGGAGTTGTGTGAAGGTGCCAAAGATCGAGATCGTGGACGTGACCAACCGCGACGGCGAGCAGACCGCCCGCATCGTGCTCTCGAAGCTCCAGAAGACCATCATCAACATCCTGCTGGATGAGATGGGCATCTGCGGCTCTGAGCTTGGCTTTCCGCTCAACCCCAACGAGTGGAACTACATCAACGCCAACGTGGCGCTGACCAAGCTCGAGAACAACGAGCGGCGCCCGATCGGGGACCTGCGCCTGGAGGGCTGGTCGCGCGCGGTGGCCGCCGATGTCGAGCAGGCGCTCGCGCACACCGACCTGGAGCACCTGAATGTGTCCATCTCCACCTCCCAGCAGATGCTGGAGTGGAAGTTCAAGGGCAAGTTCACCCCCGACGACATCATCCAGATGATGACCGACGCGGTGCGGGCCGCGCGCGAGGGCGGCTGCACCTCGGTGGGCTTCAATGCCGAGGACGCCTCGCGCACCGACCTGGAGTTCCTGAAGGACTTCGGGCTTGCCGGCAAGGAGGCGGGCGCGGATCGGATGCGCTACTGCGACACGCTCGGCTACGATGATCCGTTCTCGATCGCCGAGCGCGTCGGCTGGTTGGCCTCCGAGGTTCAGATGCCGCTTGAGATGCACTGTCACGATGACCTGGGGCTGGGGGTGGCGAATTCGGTGGCGGCCGCCACGGCGGCCTGCGACGCGGGCCAGGACGCCTACATCAACACCACCATCAATGGCGTGGGCGAGCGCGCCGGCAACGCCGACCTGGTCTCCTGCATCCTGGCGCTGAGATACTCCGCGAAGCTGGGCGAAACCGGCTACCTGTCCGACCACATTGACCTCTCGAAGGCGTGGAAGATCGCCACCTACGTCGCGCACGCGTTCGGGCTGCCGATTCCCATCAACCAGCCGGGCGTGGGCGCGAACGCCTTCGCCCACGAGTCGGGCATTCACGCTGACGGGGCGCTCAAGGACCGGCACAACTACGAGCTTTACGACTTCGAGGCGCTGGGCCGCGGCGAGGTGGAGGTGAAGCAGACGGGCCGCGAGATACTCACTGGCATACACGGCGGGACTTCCGGGCTGGAGCACGTGTATGCGCACTTGGACCTGGCGTTCAAGGATGCCGAGCATGCGCGGGAGATTCAAGACTTGGTGCAGTATGCGAACTTGAGCACTCAGGCGCCGCTGACTGCCGAGGAGCTGGAGTTCATCTACTACTACCCCACCATTGCCTGCCAGCTCCTGACCGTGACGCCGTAGTGCCCGTCTCAAAACCTACCGCACGGCGGCCTTTCAGCCCGGCAATGCCCTCTCGGGGCTGCTGAAAACACTTCGAGTGCTCGGTTGCCGAGGCCCCGGGTGTCATGGACCAACCGTCTGGCCTGTGAAGGCCGGCAGGCCGTTGGTCGTCGTCGTTGCTGTCGTTGCTGCCGTCGCTGTTGGTACTGTCGTTGCTGCCGTACGGGGTGAACGGAGATGAGCAGCCAGATCACGGTGCCCCAAGAGGAGATCGCCGAGTTCTGTCGGCGGCACGGCATCAGGCGGCTTTCGCTGTTCGGGTCGGTGCTGCGGGACGACTTCGGCCCGGACAGCGACGTGGACGTGCTGGTGGAGTTCAAGCCGGGCTACGCCCGGGCTCTTCGGTTTAGCGGGGATGGAGATCGAGCTGAGCGAGATGCTGGGGCGGAAGGTTGACCTGAACACCGCCGGCTTCCTCAGCAAGCACTACCACGACGAGGTTCTGGCCGAGGCGGAGGTGCAGTACGCTGAGTGAGAAGGATAACCTGCGAACGGCTCTGGCGCTGGTGCAGCATGCGAACCTGAGCAAACAGGCGCCGCTGACCCCCAAGGAGCTGGCGTTCATCTACCATTACCCCACCATCGCCCGCCAACTCCTGACCGTGGCGCCGTAACACAACGACCGACCTGACACTGTGCCCCCTCTCTCTGCAGCGGATCGCTCTTGCTCGAGAGGGTATGTTGGTCTCAGATCAGCGATTGTCGGACGCTCGTGTAAGGCACAGACCGGCGCAATGGACCGTGTATAGAGAGGGCAGTGTGCGCAAAGGCGCGGGGCGAAAGCAGAACGGGACGGGACAATGCGCCAAGGTAAATTCACCAGCCCCTGGCATGAGTTGCGGTTGCGCCTCGTCAGCGTAATCGCGGGCGCACTGATAGTGCTTATCGGGAGAGAGCTGCTGCCAGCAGTGATGCATATCTACCCCGACTACCGCACGTATCAGATGCTTGACGAAGCCGTGTTCGCATCGCTGGCATGGGTTGCGTGTGCCGCAGCCTGGCTAGGCCTGGCCTTCGGGCTTCGTGGGGTGTGCATGACGGTATTCGGAGCGGCCGTGGGGGGCTTCCTGATCACCGGCTTCCTCTCTTTCTACGATGACTCGCTGACCTGGGGCCTGGCAATGCCGGCCCTGGCCGGGGTTGTGATGGCCCTCACGGCGTGGGCCGCCAAGGATTGCCGCCGTATCGTGCTCCTTGGAGCCTGCCTATTGACGTTCGGCACTATCGCTTCAGCCGTGATCCCATCCCGTCTAGCAGCCACCCGCACCGCGGAATTCAGTCGCTTGGCCCTTCCTTGGGTCCTCAAGGATCTCTCCGAAAACGTTCTATGGCTCCCGCCGCTTGAACAGTGGGATCGGCGGTGGCTGTTAGTCGGCTATGACCGCACTGCGAGAGAGTGGCACCATACCCTGAGGCTGTTCCGGAAGATCCCCGGCGGCTACTGCGCTCTGGACGCCTACCGGCATCTGGAGGCCGGTGACTTTGGTGTAAAGGCACTTCGTTACTATGTCTCACAGCCTGACTCGTCGGACAGCGGCGCGGACCTTAGCTTGGAGAAGGCACAGCACTTGATGCGAGCTCATCATATTGCTGAAAAAGTGATTGAGGGGCCCTGGGAAGAGGTCCGCAACGGATTCGCAATGCGGTTGGTACATACCGGCCTGGAGATCAGAGCCGAGGTTAGCCAGCGGTTGCTCAGCCTCGAGGCCCGGCCTGTGTCCCAGTCGTCGGACGAGTACCCAGGCGCAAAGACGAACCGATCGAGGCGACGGCCACTGCGGCATTCAACCCATCCCGCGAGGACAGACATGCCGACAGTCAGATGTAAGCTGCTGTCAGAGCGGGGGGCGGTTGCTTCTGTCGGGCAGGATGGAGTGGGCGTGGCGCGGAACTTGACCGTGGCCACGCGCAGCGGCAGAGCACGGGCCATACCGGGAAATCACAGGAGGCAGAACCGTGAGAAAGGAATCGCTTCAGTTTCTGAAGGACCTGATAGCCGCGCCGTCACCGTCGGGCTTCGAGCAGCCTGCCCAGGCCGTCGTGCGCGAGCCACAGACGGCTTCTTGACGCTACAGATCCCGCATGAGGGTGTTCAGAGCACATGCCCGCCAACCGCCCTAAATCTAGCTGGACGCAAATGCCCTCCGGAATGGGCTTCGTCGCTGGCTTCCTGGTGTGGGTGATTGCGGGGATAGGCTACGGGGGTCTGTGCGAGCTGTGGCCTAGAGAAGAGTGGGGGCAGGTCTCGATCGTCCCGGCGGTCATCACCACCTCGTGGCTGGTCTTTGCAGCCGGGTGGCTGGCTTGGAGCTATGCGCGTGAAGGTGCGCTCTCAGAAATGCTAAAGGTCCTCATTCTGACCGTTCCCCTCACGTGGTTGCTTTACCCGTGTCCTCATCCACGGAACTCCGAACTGTTCGTGATGGGCGCTATCTGGCCGATGGCGTACACCGGCTCAGCCGTGCTGGCCACACTCGCCAGGCGACGGCGCAATCGGATCGGGTAACTTGTGGCGCTGGCTGGCTCCGCGCCCTGACCTTATCAGTCGGCGCTGACTTCTCGCTTTGGGCAGGAGAATCTGGGCGCGGTGAGGAACCCCTAGCCCTGAAGGACGCCTCTTCGCGCTCAACCGAAACACAGTTAGGAGAGAGACAGAAATGCGAAAGGAATCGCTTCAGTTTCTCAAGGACCTGATAGCCGC
This sequence comes from uncultured bacterium, assembly GCA_965603135.1. Classification (GTDB taxonomy): domain Bacteria; phylum Armatimonadota; class Zipacnadia; order Zipacnadales; family UBA5352; genus CBFDBV01. The sequence goes on along the minus strand of CBFDBV010000173.1, from coordinate 1,066 downwards.
GCCGTCGCCGTCGGGCTTCGAGCAGCCAGCACAGGCAGTCGTCCGTGAGCGTATGGCCCAATACGCCGACGAGATCCGTACCGATGTCCACGGCAACGTGATGGCCATCAAGAACCCGGACGCCGAGCCGCGCGTCATGCTCGCCGGGCACTGCGACCAGGTGGGGATGATGGTGCAGCACATCAACGACGAGGGCTACCTCTCCTTCAGGGCCATCGGAGGCGTGGACCCGGTCATCGTCGTCGGCACCCGCGTCATCATCCACAACGAGCGCGGGACCGTGCTCGGCGTCATCGGCCGCAAGCCGATCCACGTGCTCACCCCCGAAGAGCGCACCAAGCCCCAGCTCGAGCTGAACAGGATGTTCATTGACATCGGCGCCAAGGATAAGAAGGCCGCCGAGAAGCTGGTCGCGCTCGCGGATCCCATCACCTATCAGGCCGACTTCCAGGAGCTCGACCGGGACCTGGTCGTCGCCCCCGGCTTCGACGACAAGATGGGGACCTTCGTCATCATGGAGGCCCTGCGAACGCTGGCGCGGCGCAAGCTCGGCTGCGCGCTGTATGCGGTCTCGACCGTGCAGGAGGAGATAGGCCTGCGCGGCGCGCGCACCAGCGCCTTCGGCATTGACCCGCAGGTCGGCATCGCGGTGGACGTCACCCACGCCAGCGACTACCCCGGCTGCGATAAGGCCAAGCAGGGCGACATCAAGATCGGCGAGGGCCCCACCATCGCCATCGGCCCCAACATCAACCCGGTGCTGGGGAAGATGCTGGTGGCGACCGCGAAGGAGAAGAAGATCCCCCATCAGATTGACCCCGCCCCCGGCGGCACCGGCACCGACGCCAACGCGATACAGGTCAGCCGCGCGGGCGTCGCTGCGGCGCTGGTGAGCGTGCCGAACCGGTATATGCACTCGCCGGTGGAGATCATCTGCCTCTCGGACCTGGCGAACGCCGCCAAGCTGGTGGCCGAGACCGTGGCGAGGATTGATGGGGAAGTGGATTTCACGCCGATGTGAACGGCGGGGAAAGGGCAAGGGGCAAAGGGCAAAGGGGAACGGCAA
>CBFDBV010000172.1:0-9519 GCA_965603135.1 uncultured bacterium | reverse complement strand
ATCCGCGACCTCGCTCAGGCGACGACCGACGATCAGTGGGCCATCATCTTCGACTTCGACGAGGACTCGCCGGTGCAAGTGCGCAGCACAGTGCTGGGCCAGCCTGGCACCGCGGTCGTCCTGGGCCGTGCGCCCTCGATCCGGCGGGCAAAGGAGGATGACTCGAAGCTCGAGGATTTCCTGATGCCCCTCGTCGTCGCCCGTCGCAGCGGCGAGGACCTCGCGAGTACCTTCGTGGCCGTCCACGAGCCCTTCAGCGACGAGCCGTTCATCACGCAGGTGGGGGCATTGACACCGCTTGAGGGCACGTCGCCGACGGTGGCCCTGGAGGTCATCCGCGAGGGCGAGCGCGACATCATCATCTGCTGCACCGAGGATGTCGCCACCGAGACGGTCACGATCCCGGGCGAGCCCGCCATCGAGTTCAGCGGCCGGACGGCCTTCCTGCGCCTGCGCGGCGATGAGGTCGTGACCGCGTACATGCTGGATGCCACCCGCCTGCGCTGCGGCGACTTCACTGTGACCACCGATCCCGCTCCCGAGGGCGCCATCGAGGGCGTCGTGCGCGAGGGGAATCGCTTCGCCTTCCGCGTGGCGGAGAGGCTGCCGGCGGGGAAGGCCCTCGCGGGCCGCACTGTCCTGGTCACGCACCCCGACGGCAGCACTCACGGCTACGTTGCCACCGGCGCCGAGCCAACCCAGGGCGGCTCGCTCATCTTGCTGGCGGACAACCCCGGCTTCGGCATCCACGAGGACGGGAAGACCGAGTTCATCTACTTCCCGCAGGGCGAGCTGGAGGGCAGCAACACCTACCGCGTCCTGACCGTCACCTGCCTCCAGCGCCGGCCCTGAAATGGAGGGGCCGAATGGGAAGGCGGACGCGAAGCGTCCGCAGGGGCCCCATCCGGCCCACTCACGCTGAACACGTACCCGGCTTCAGCCCCGCCGGCTGAGCTGGGGTGGTGGATGGTCGCGAGAGGAGACGTCCCTTATGCTGTACCGAACAGGCATCTACTTGCTCCTGAGCATCGCGTCGCTCGTACCCGCCGCCGCACAGAGCATCACGCCCTTTCAGGTCACCACGGGCGCCTACCGCATGCACATGTTCAACCACGGGAACTTCGCCGTCAACGTCGGCGGCATCTGGATGCCAGGCAATGTCTGCCTGATTATGCGCACGCCCGAGGGCACCTTCGTTCAGTACAACTCCGAGCACACTCCCGAGCTGGCGGTCGCCGAGCGGCGGAAAGAGGACGCCGCCGACCTCACCATCATCAAGGGGATGCTCACCGAGGGCCTGCGCTTCACGCAGACCGTCAGCGCCCAGGAGCGGCGCGTGCTCATCACCTACGAGGTGGAGGCGCTCCAGGACCTCAGCGACGTGGACATCTACGTCTCGGCAGGCCCCGGCCCGGTGGATATGATGAAGGGCCTCGAATACGTGGTGGTCACCGAAGAGGGAGAGCAGCGCGGCACCTACGGCGACGATACCAACGTGTCCGCGAGCGGCGTCAAGCGCGTGACTTGGCGGGGTCTCGCGCATCGGGACGTGAGCTGGGTCTTCGACCAGGCGGCTGAGACCAGTGTGCGCCTCAGCGGCGAGCGCAGCAACTACGAGGCGCACCTGCTGGCGGACCGCACACTCGCCAGGGGCGCAACCGCCACCGCCATCTGCGCCGTGGAGATACAGTTCGAGGAGGGCTTCACCGGCATCAAGACGTGGTCGGAGGCACAGGTCGGCCCCGTGCGCTTTGACATCTGTGGTGTCAGTGGCTGCGTGCACCACCTGCGCACCGACCGCGGCAACATCCTCGAGCACCTCAACCTGAACGAGAACGTGAAGGGCAAGAACACCTATCAGAGCCAGGCCGGCACGAAGACCCCCGGCTGGAGCGGCGTCGCCGAGCGGAGGCCGGCCGAGGGCGAGGCCTACCGCGCCACGGCCTCCGGAACCGTCATCAGCGAGTGGCAGCAAACCGCCGTCGCCCGCGAGGTCGCTGACGGCGCCGAGGTGGACGTGACCTACCGCCGCGATCCGGCCTCCGAGCTGACCGACCTGCGCATGCTCGTGTACATGGCCCAGCGCCTGGAGGACCGCGGCCAGGGCTTCCTGGTGCGCCGCGCCGACGGCACCGTGGTCACAGAGGCCGCCGGCATCCCGCTGAGGCTTGGGATGCAGCAGCAGCTCGCCGAGGGCGGGCTGGGGCCGTACACCGAGATATGCGACTTTGGCCCGGGCGACGAGATCATCATACCCATGCTGCACCGCGGCGAGATCTTCACGATCCGCTGCGAGCAGCCGTCGGTCCTCTCGGCATTCCGCTTCGAGGTCTACTTCCGCGGCGTCTGGTTCGACTTCACTGATGACGATCTCTCCGAGATCAAGCTGACCATGAAGCTGGAGCGCCTCCCGCAGCGCGACGGCCCCGACTGGTTCGCGCCAGTCAGTCCGGTCAGCGGCGCCTTCGCCCTCAACTGGGGCGGCATGCCGGCGCTGGACCGGGTGATGCTGTACGAGGGCCAACTCCCCAAGAACCGCGAACTCTTCGAGGGCGAGGTAGTCTCGAAGTGGACCGGCTCTGTCGAGAAGACCGACCGCGGCCTCCACGCCGAGTGGCAGTGCGATGGGAGACACAAGTGGCCCTGCCTGGTCATAGACCTGCCAGGTGAGCTGGTGGGCAGGCCCATGGAACTGATCTTGCCCGACGGAAGCAGCCAGGCATTCTCATATGTTCCCCGCGTCGGCGCCAACTTCGATCTCGGCGAGCTTAAGGCCGGCAGCACCCTCGTGATCGCGACCACGGCGCGACAGCAAGTCCAGCTGAGCCCACTGTTCGGCTGCGGGGTGGAGATGCGCAGCAGGACGACCGGCGACGGCGCACGGCTGTCACTGGAGGCCAGCCAGCCCGTTGATGCGCTCGCCCTCGATGTCGCGATGGCAACTGCGGAGGGTCCGCCGATGAAGTTCGACACCCTCGACCCACGCGCGACCGAGAGTGGCCTCCGCGTCGAGCGCGATGGCGAGGATGTGGTCGTCACCAGCCCCTGGTGGCAGGTGCGCCAGAGCGCCCACGCCGGCGGCGTCCCCTCGGAGGTTATCTTCTTCTACGGCAGTGGCCGCAACATCCTCGAGAACCCCGCCGTGCTCTCGATTATCGAGACCGGAGAAACTGTCGCCGTGTCCATCTGGAATGCCGCTAGGCTCGAGGTGGTTGAACACAGTCCGCAGCGCGTCGTCGTACGGGTGACCGGCGCGCTGGCCAATAGGGAAGGCAAGCTGCACGTTCCGTACGCGGCCACCTTTGACTATCACACGGGCTATCTAAGGCAGCGCTGGGAGTATGACTTCGGCGAGGGAGTTGAAGGCGTCATTAAGTTCGGGGTTCAGCACATGGGTGTCCGGGAGGAACTCGACGAGTTCCTCGCCCGTGGCATCACGCGTAGGACGCTCCGCGGCAGGGCGCTCTACACATGGCCCTGGGTTTTCGAGAACAGGGAGTACGCGCGCTACATGTGCCTGTTCGACCGCGGGGTCGAGGGCATCGAGTTCCTCAGTGGGCCCGGTGTTGCCCAGTGGCGTTCACAACTCGGCGAGCCCGGTCATGCCTTCTATGGCATCGACGGCGGCGCTATCTGGTGCGAGCCCTGGTGCGACGCCGCGAACCCGATCACCATCTCCGGCAAGAAGACCTTCGAGTGGTATATGGGCCTGGCGAACATCCCCCCGCAGCTCGACCGCCGATACTTCGTCTGCCACGCGCAAGCGCCCACCGAAGATCTCATCCGCCACGCCGCCTATCATGGCCTGAACGTGCTGCACCTTAGCGCGGGCGTCACGCCCGGCAGCTACACGGCCTCCGACGTCGAGGGCACCAAGCGCATCGTGGCGCTCGCGCACAACTACGGGATGAAGACCTACCCCTTCGATGCCCACGCGCTCCTGAGCAAGAAGGTCGACGCCGTCACCGAGGAGCAGCGCACGCAGTGGGCCACCGAGCGCCTCAACCGCCAGGGCGAACGCGAGCCCTGGGTCTACAGTGCATACGGCGACTACATGTGCGAGGAGTCCCAGGGCTGGCGCGAGTATATGAAGCGCGGCTTTGCGGGGATGATTGCCGAGTACGGCTATGATGGCCTGTACTACGACTTCGTGCATCCGATCCTGTGTTACAATGACCGCCACCATCCTGACAGCCCGCACCTGTCGAGCGCCGGCATGTTGGAGATGTGCGAGTGGACGCAGGAGGCAGTCGGCCCCGACGGCATCTTCTCCGGTCACACCGGGCACGTGCCGACCATCGCCTGCAAGAACTACTGCACGATTGACACGGCCTACGAGGAGATCGGCAACGATCAGGTGCCCTCGCTGGGCCGCTGGCCCGAGCAGGGACAGTTCTGCAACATCCGCCCCAAGCGCCTGGTACCCTCGTTCCTGTGGAATAGCTGCCTGGGCCCGGGCGAGCGCAAGGTCCGCCCCGCCCGCGAGCAGGACGTGAGGGCATTCGCGGCTCGCTGCGCGCTCACCGGCATCTTCGCCCCGCCTCGCACCGCCGAGCTTGAGGCCGCCGCGCAGGCGCCGGATGACTCGAGCGTCGCGCCCTTCGTGGCCCTCGTTGACGCGGTGAAGGCCGTGGACCTGACCACGATGGAGTTCGCCGACTGGCAGCATCAGACGGCGGTCAGCTCGGACAACGCGCACCTGCGCGCGGCGGTCTTCTTCAATGCGGACCGGGCGCTGGTGCTGGTGTCAAACTCGGAGAGCGCCCAGGGGCAGACCGGCAACGTGAGGGTGGACGTGACCAGGTTCGGCTGGCCGGACGACAGCGCTGTCGCCGGCGTGGCGCTGCCCGAGGGTCGCATCCTCGGGTTGTACACCGCGGCGTCGCTGGCAGACAAGGGGATCCCGACGCGCCTCGGGGGGTACGAGTACCGGAGCTGGCTCCTCAGCCGCGTCCAACCTCCCGGCGCCACCGCCTTCTGCACCCGGGCCTTCAGTGAGCAGCGCGAGGGGAATCGGCTGAAGATCACGACCAGCGGCCCGAGCGGCCAGCCTGGCAAGCTGATCGTGCACTGTGCCAACGTGGCGCCCGCCCGAGCGACCCTGAACGCGCGGCAACTGAGCCTTACCACCGAGGGCCGGCCGCCCGAGCTGTTCGTCACGGCGCAGTTCGAGTACCAGACGGGCGAGCCGGTCGTCCTCGAAGCTAGCTGGTAGCAGTGCTGTTTGGAGGGGCCGCATGGGGCCCCTCCATCACTACGCCGCGGTTCGCGCATCAGACCTGCGAAGCTCTTCAGGAAGCCCAGCACCTCGGTGAACCACAGACGCACGAACTGGACGTTATGCTCTCGCGCCTCCTCTCCCGTTCTGCCAGCGTGCAGCCGTGTTCGTTGGTGTTCATATTCCTTTGATGGGCCTCCCTTGACGGTCTGTGGGCCTTGCCACGATCTTGACTCGCGCCGCGAGCCGCTGCTCACCGCGGTAGTGTCCGATCTGCACCTCGGAGCCGATCGCCGCGTCCGCGACCTTGCGAGCGAGTTGGCCGGCCGAGGTGATTCCCTCCCCCTCCCACGACACTATCACATCGCCCGGCTCCAACCCCGCCCGGTGGGCAGGTTGGTCACGGTACATGCTGCGGATCAGTATGCCCCGTTCGACCGCCAACCCGAAGCGCTTTGCGAGATTCTCGGTGACCTCCCGCGGGATGATCCCGATCCAACCACGGGTTACATGCCCTTGCTCGATGAGTTCGCGGGCGATGGGCTGTGCCAGGTTGCTGGGCACGGCGAAGCCGATGCCCTCCGATCCCCCGCTCTGGCTGGCGATGGCGGTGTTGATGCCCACCAGCTCGCCGCGCAGGTTCACAAGCGGACCGCCACTGTTGCCGGGGTTGATCGCAGCATCGGTCTGAATGAAGTCCTCGTAGCCGGTGATGCCGATGTCAGTGCGGCCCTTGGCGCTCACGATCCCGGCGGTCACCGTCTGCCTCAAGCCCAGCGGCGAGCCGATCGCCACCACCCACTCGCCCACCTGGAGCCCGGCCGAGTCGGCCCAACGCAGATACGGCAGATTCTCGCCCTCTATCTTCACCACGGCCAGCTCCGTCGCCGAATCGGCCCCGAGCAGCTTCCCCTCGAACTCACGGTCGTCCGCCAGCGTGACCTGTATCTTACTCGCCCCGGCCACGACGTGGTTGTTGGTGAGCACGTGACCCTCGGCGGAGATGAGCACCCCCGAGCCCAGGCTGTGCACCTCGCGGCCCGGCACGCGCAGCATCTCCTCGGAATCGCGCCCGAAGAACCTGCGCAGCATCGGGGCCAGCGGACTGACGTAGCCCGGCACGACCGTCGTCGTGCTGATGTTGACCACGGCCGGTCCGGCCATCCGCGCCACCGCCGCGAAAGCCGTGCTCAGGTCCGCGGCCGCAGCCAGCGCCTGCTGCTCCTCGGCTGTGAATCCCTCCTGGGCGAGCGCGGGGGAACCCAGCCCGGTGCAAAAAGCAAGCGCCAGCAGCAGCTCAGCTCTCTTCAGCTTGGGCAAGCTCGCTGGCATTCTCTATCACCTTCTCGATCGCGTCCGCGATGTCCTCCATCCCCGATTATTCGCGTAGGTCGGCCTGCGCCTGATCCCGCCCAGGCGGGATCAGGCGCAGGTGAAAGCGCGCCACAGCGCGCTTTCAGCTTCCAGCCCGACAAGACCCCAGAATCTGCACACTGCACTGCTCACGGATCCTGCAAGAAACGCTCTTTGCGCCTTTCCGGCCTGTTAACACCTATGCTCGCGCTGTCCCCGAAGAGCTTTATCAATAGGTCGGGCTATACCTCTGTCATCGGTGAGGAGAACCTGGTCCGCGAACTACATGGCCTCCTGGGTTGCCTTGCCTCCTCCTTCCCTTCCAGGAAGGTCTTCACCTTGCGCCCGGCAAAGATGCACAGCGACTTCAGTAGTACCGCGCAAGGCAGTGCTCGCTCCCAGCCGAATCAGAGCAACAGCAGCGTCACCGGAGGCAGCACACTATGCAAAGACCGCTTGGCATCAGCACCAGCATGTTAGACAAGGACTTCGACCCGGCAATCCTCGCCGAGGTAGCGCAGAGAGGCATCACCCACCTCGAGTTGGTGTGCACCGAGGGCATCCCCGTGTATGAGAGCGACGAGGCGGTGGAGGCCGTGCTCAACGCAGGCCGTCAGAACCACCTGACCTTCTGGTCGGTGCACGCGCCCTTCGGGGGCGCTGTTGACCTGAGCAAGCCTGAGGAGCTGGCCCGGCGCGATGCCATCGGGCGCGTGCTGCGCGCAGTCGAGGTCGGACGGATGGTCGGCGCCGGGCTGGTCGTGATCCATGCCGGCATAGACAGCGCCCAGGCGCAGGAGCACGAGCAGCGCCGCCGGCAGGCCATCCGCAGCATCAACGAGCTGGTCAAGCGCGCCTCGCAGGCGGGCCTCGCCATTGCCGTGGAGTATCTGCCCAACAACAAGGAGCGCCTGTGCAACAGCGCCGAAAGCTGTCGCAGGCTGCTCGACTACGTGGACGGCGAGCCGGGCATCTGCTTTGACACCAACCACGCCAACCTGGGCGAGTCGCTCTCTCAGGCCATGACCGCGCTCGGGGACCGGATCACCACGCTGCACATCTCGGACAATGACGGTGTCGAAGAGAGACACACTATGCCGGGGACCGGCACGATTGACTGGGCCGAGTTCTTGCGCTTGCTCGACGAGATTGACTACCAGGGGCCGCTGATGTACGAGGCTTCCAACGCCGGGGACAGCGTCCCCGAGCGCCTCGACCTGACCGTCCGCACCGCGCGCGAGTTCCTCGCCTGGCAGCCGGCGTAGGCGGGGCACGATCCGCGGTCGCTCACAACTCGAAGGTGAGCTGTTCGGCGGGCTTGCTGCGCGGATAGAAGCGCCCGCCCAGGGTGATGAAGTCGCGCGCCCGCCCGCTCCGCACCCCCAGCTTCGCCAGTTGCCGCAGCGAGGTGAGCTTCCGCTCGCCTCGGGTCGCGAGAATGCGCTCCAGCGAGGTGGGGCCGATGCCGGGCACGCGGATCAGCTCCCACCGCTGCGCGCTGTTGACCTCCATCGGGAAAAGTTCGGGCCGAGCCAGCGCCGCGGCCAGCTTGGGATCGCGGTCCAGCGGCAGCATATCGTTCTCGTCCAGGACCAGTTCCTCAAGCTCGAAGCCGTAGCAGCGCAGCAGGAACTCGACCTGGTAAAGACGGTGCTCGCGGGCTAGCGGCGTAGCTTCTCGGCTCTCAAGCGGCGTGTCCGGCACTGGTCGCAGGCCGCTGAAGTAGCAGCGCCGCAGACCAAGCTCGTCCAGCAGCCGCAGCGTGGTCGCAAGCAGTTCCCGGTCGGTCTCCTCGGCGGCCCCCACGACGAACTGCGTGGTCAGCCCGGCTCGCACCTGCGCCGGCTCGATGATCTGATGCGCGCGCCGCAGCGTCTTCACCAGGTCTCGGCGGAAGTCCTTGCCCGGGCAGATGCGCTGCAGGCGTTCGGGGTTCGGCGCCTCGAGGTTCACTGACAGCCGGTCAGCGAGCTGTGCCGCGCGGTGGATGGCCGCATCCGAGGCGCCCGGCAGGAGCTTGAGGTGCACGTAGTCGCGGAAACGGTGCTCCTGGCGCAGGATCTCGACGGTCTCGATCATCCGCGCCATCGTGCTGTCGGCGTCACCGACGATGCCCGAGCTCAGGAACAGGCCTTCGATCAGGCCGGCCTGCCGGAGCTCCACGGTCAGGCGAGCGAGTTCCTGGGGATGGAAGCTGGCGCGGGGGAGGTCTCGGCTGCAGCGCGTGGCGCAGTACAGGCAGTCGTTCTTGCAGGCGTTCGACAGCAGCACCTTCAGCAGAGGCACGCGGCGACCGTCGCCGGCCAGGGCCTGATATATGCCCCCGGGCCTGCCGGAGAGAGCGTCCTGTGCTGCGAGGGTGGACGGGGCGCTCACATCGAAGCGCGCGCCTGCGCCCAGGAGTCTGAGCTTTGCCTCGTTTTCCACTGCCGCCACCCGGTACGCCGGAAGCTGGATCCTGGAAGCGAGATACGGCAAACGGCAGCTACCCTCCAGCCTCCGGTTCTAGTGATTCGTCGTCTCTCAGCAGAATCCCTCCGCAATTCTCGCAGATGCTCGCGTCCTCGAACACCGTCTGTCTGTGTCCGCAGAACCCGCAGGCCTGCACCACGGGCGCCTGCATCAGTGCCGGTGGCTCGTTCTTTCGTTCCCTCCTGGCGGACCGTCTGCCGCGGCGGCGGCGGCGCGTTGCCTCAGGCAGTTCCATCGGCAGCCTGCCCTGTCGGTCCTTGTCGGCCCGCATACCAAGGATGAAGACTACACCGGCGGCCCCACCTTGTCAAAGGCTTCTCCCGGAGCGGGTGCGAGTTCAGATTGTCGGCGGAGTGACTCAGCGATCCAGGCCGCGAACCACAAAGCCTTGACAAGCGGTTCCATACAGGCCGAATGGGGAAGGCGGGGTGGGTGGAGTTGCGCTGAGAAAGCAGAGCTTTCTCTTAAGAGAATGC
>CBFDBV010000171.1:0-9570 GCA_965603135.1 uncultured bacterium | reverse complement strand
ACCGAAGTGCGCGCTCCGCGCGCACTTACCGATTTCGGGCCGCCCGCATCTCCAGCCTCTCGCCACCGCATCATCGCGAGCCATCAGTTGCAGACTGCGCCGATGCTGGCGACCCGCCAAAGCCTCCTCCCAGGCCCCTCAAGACCACTATCGGCTCCTTCCGAACGTGCGCCTCCCGACTTTCATGAAGAGGGCGGGTTGCCCGTGGTGCGCCACCTTCGCTGCAACTTTCTCCCGCGAGCGGACCTACACCTCCGCCGTCGGCAGGAGATGCGGGCGCGAGGGGCGAAGTGGCCGCGTGCCACAGGGGCTCCGAGGATTGCACGCCAGGCCCGGCCCGCGCTGACGGAGGAAGCAATGAGCCGCGAAAGCGAGAGCATCCACCTGTCCGTGGTGATACCCGCCTACAACGAGGCCGGGCGGCTGGATTCCACGCTGGAGCAGGTGATAGCCTACCTGAACGAGCAACCCTACGCCGCCGAGGTGCTGGTGGTGGACGACGGCAGCAGCGACGGTACCGCCGAGCTCGCGGGGGAACTGCTTGAGGGGAGGGCGGCCCACCAGGTGCTGGTGAATGAGGGGAATCGGGGCAAGGGGTACTCGGTGCGGCGCGGGATACTGCAGGCGCGCGGAGAGCGCCGCCTGTTCTCGGACGCCGATCTGTCAACACCCATCGAGCACACGGGCGAGCTGCTGGCGGCGCTCGAGAGCGGCGCGGACATCGCCATCGGCTCCCGCGTCATAGAGGGCTCCGACATCGAGGTGCACCAGAGCTTCATCCGCGAGAACGCGGGCAAGACGTTCAGCGTGGTGCAGCGGGCGCTGCTGGGCACCGGCATCAAGGACACCCAGTGCGGCTTTAAGATGTTCACGCGAGGGGCCGCGCAGGCGGTCTTTCCCCACCAGACGCTGGACCGGTGGGCCTTCGACGCGGAGCTGCTCTTCGTGGCGCAACGCCTGGGGCTGGAGATCGCCGAGGTCCCGGTCCGCTGGATCGACTCCCCAGAGACGAAGGTGAGCATGGTCAGCGACGGGCTGAAGATGGTTCTGGACCTGGCGAAGATCCGCTGGCGCCACCGCCGGGTGCGCCCGGACAGCCGCTAGCGCGCGGTACGCAAAGCAGGCGCCGCCACGGTGGCGGCGCCTGTCGCTCAGGGCCTCCCTGCCAGCCTCAGTCGTCCAGCTTCTTCAGGCACAGGAACCAGTCGAGACAGTGGTAGTCCTCGCCGGCGCCCTTGACACGCTCGCTCGCCGTCCCGCAGCTACCCGGGGCCGGGATGATGACCTCGTCCCCCGGCTGCCAGTTGGCGGGCGTGGCGACCTGATGCTCGTCTGCGGTCTGCATCGCCACCAGCAGCCGGTACACCTCCTCCATATTCCGCCCGGTGCTGAGCGGGTAGTAGAGGATCGCGCGGACCTTTGTCTCGGGGTCAATGATGAACACCGCGCGCACGGCGTGAGTGTCATCCTCGCCCGGCTGCACCATCCCGAACTTGTTGGCGACGTCCATCTTCAGGTCGGCGATGACGGGGAAGGTGATCTCCAGGTTCTTGATCCCGTTCCAGTCAATCTTCTCCTTGATGGTGCGCAGCCAAGCGATGTGGCTGTAGTTGCTGTCAATGGACAGCCCGATCAACTGGCAGTTGCGTTCCTTGAACCGGTCGGCCATCGAGCCGAAGGTCATAAACTCGGTGGTGCATACGGGCGTGAAGTCCGCGGGGTGACTGAACAGAATCACCCACTTGCCCTCGTAGTCCTCGGGGAAGCTGATCTCCCCTTGAGTGGTGACAGCCTTGAAGCTCGGCGCCTTGTCCCCGATGAGCGGCAGACGTGGCTCTTGTTGCTCAGACATCGCTAACCCTCCTTGCCCAGCAACGCCCCGACCCGTGGGCTAGGCACGGCTATCGCCATGTTATGTTGCCGGGCTTCTCAGTAATACGACCTGTTAGCTATTATACCATGTCTCGCCCTCGAGCACAACGCCTATGTGCAGAAATGCTAGAGCAGTGGGGTTAGTATCTCAATGGCCTGCTTGATGCCCTCGATCTGCTCCGGGCCGCTTATCTCGCGCTCGATGGTCAGGGCTCCGCGAAAGCCCAGGCTCTTGAGCTTGGGCACCAGCACCGGGAAGTTGACGCGGCCCTCGCCCATCGGCGCCTCCTTGCCCAGGCTGCCGCCCTCGGTCGGATAGTGGCCGTCCTTGGCGTGCACGCCGCGCACGTGCCGCCCGAAAGTGTCCAGCGCGTCCACCGGGTTCGCCTTGCCGTACATCAGCAGGTTCGCCGGGTCCAGGTTGATGGCCAGGTTGCCGGTGCCGACGTCTTCGATGGTGCGCAGGAGCGTGATCGGGGTCTCCTGGCCGGTCTCGAACCAGAACTCGACGCCGGCGGCCTGACAGGCCCTGCCCACCTGCTTGAGCGCGACGATGGTGCCCGCGTAGAGCGGATCGCCCGGATACTCGGGAATGAACCCGCAGTGCGTGGTGATGGACTGCACGCCGATCTCTCCCGCGACGCGCGCGGCCTGCTCCAGCGCCTGCACCCTCAGCGCCCGCCAGTCCGGCGGCACCAGGCCGATGGTCACCGGGCCCTCGATGAAGTCCCAGACCGCCATCCCCGGCAGCGCCGCCCACAACGTCGTGACCTCCACGGCATACGCGTCGGCGATCTTGCGCAACAGCTTGCCGTCCTCCACGGTGCTGCCCGCCGGCCAACCGACCTGGCAGGTGGGCAGGCCGAGGTCGGCCACCTTCTTGATGGCGCCCTCGGGATCGTCGCGTAGATGCACCATCACGCCTAGCTTCAGCTTCTCGTCTGCCATCTCTGACCTCCGAGTTCCGACATCCGACATCCGACTACCGACTGACGGCTAACGGCCAACGGCTAACGGCCAACGGCCAACGACCCCCGCAGGCGGGAGCGGGCTCACTGCGCCTGTGCGTTCGTCCAGAGGGGCGGCTGCCAGCCGGGCGGCTTCGTGCCCCAGCTCTCTCGAGGAGGTACGCGGTGAAGAGGCACGTAGACCGCCTGGCTCGTGCCTATCTGCTCGACCAGCTCCGGGCGGCCCTCGCAGCAGACATCGAAGCGGTGCGGGCCCACGATGGCGCCGCCGGTGTCCTCGACTATCAGAACCGTGTTCGCCGGCGAGCCCATCCAGATGACGCTGCCCGGGCCCCAGAAGGCCGGGTCGGCGGCGCAGATGCCCCACCTGATCGGGCTGCCCCAGCGCGTCACGGTGCCGCCGCAGTCGGCGCACTCAGACGAATACCCGGTGATAGTGCATGCCAGCGGGCCCTTGGCAAGCGCGTTGACCAGCATGGGGAGCTTCCAGGGCGGCTGAGGTCCTGCCTGGTGGCTGAGGATACTGTGAATGACCGGCTCCAAGGGGTGGTTGGCAACCCGCGCCTCGGGCCAGGGGAGCGATGGATGCGCGGCGGCGAGGCGGTCTATGAGATCGGCGGCCGCCACGGCCGCACAGAGGGCGGCGGCGAGAATCAGCGCCGCTAGACAGACGGTGCGACCAGTACGTCGCAGGGCGGGCTTCGTGGCTATCATGGTGGTCTCAGCGCAGAGAGGGTAGCACAAGGAGGGGTTCTTTTCAAGGGGAGAGAGACCACCGGCCCTCCTGTGAACGGTGAGGAGCGCCCCCTGGGAGGGCTATCAGATCATCCGGGCCTCGGGTCCGGATACCAGGGCAAGGCGGGCTCCACAAACAGTTCCTTGCCGTAGGCCTCAGCCGTCTCCCTCGTCACGTGGCAGAGATCGAATAGAGCGAAGCCATTCAATCCACACGTGTCCCGAAATGCCTCATACATAGGAATGAGCACTCTGGGACGCCTGCATCCCATCGTGTTGGCCGGCGCGTGGAAGCCGTCACCGGTGAACTCATTCTTCCTTGGGATCGGCACGTAGGTCTCGGTGGGCTCCCCGGGGGGAGGGATGCTGCGTATGTAAAAGCCGAATGCAGGCCAGACGCACTCGGGACGCTCCACCATCCTCGCGATCCTGGACCAGGATCTGACCGCATCATCGGGACTACCGCCATAGCAACAGATCTCAAACCAGTCAATCCAGCCGTTGTTGAGCCATACGTCAGGTCTGCGCCCCTGGAAGCTCGGACTTCCCGGCTCATCGTGTCCCCAGTGCGAGAGCTTGATGCCGGGACGAACGGCATCCAACCCCTCGCGGATGCCCTTGACGAGGGCAGATACAGCATCCTCTTGCCACTGGATGTAGGCTTCGGTGTAAGGCGGCTTTGCGTCTTCGAGCAGGTCGCGACCGGTCGCCTGGCGGTACTCGCGCCGGCACTTCTCGCAGTAGCACCTCTCGGCAATCCGCGTGAAGTCCAGCTTGATGCCGTCAATGTCGTAGCGCCTGGCCACGTCAACGATGAAGCCGATGAAGTACTGGCGGTACTCCGATCGGTGCAGGTCAATGATCTTGGTTGACCTCTCGCCATCCGGGCCTTCGACGCCCCACTCAGGATGTGTCTCCAGGGCCCTGGGCCCCATGTATCCGCTGCCCCCGTAGGCGCAGTTCACGGCCGAATGCACCTCGATGCCCGCAGCATGTGCTTGCTCGAGCAGGTAGGCGAAGACGTCGGGCCCCTCCCATATGCTGTCGAGCGTGACCATCTTCTCGGTGCGCACGTGCGCTCTGCCGTTGAAGTAGATGCCGCCCCCGAAGATGTTGGCGCCGATCATCCGGGTGGCTTTCAGGGCCTGGTCGGCATTCTCCAGGGACTGCCACCACTTGAAATACTGCCCGTGGCCCCAGAGGAACCGCGATTCCCTCAGTTGCCCGTCTGCCGTGCGCTCGTCCTTGCGCCGCTCCGCGTTCTCCCAGACGTGCAGCGGGACCGGCTCGGCCTCGTCCCTCAGCACCACCTTCTCAATCTGCTCCTCACGGGTCACGCCATCTGGTCCAAGAACCCAGACGCTGGCCTTCACCGTGATGCGCTTCTTGTCGTAGAACTCGGGCGGGTAGGTGCCGAAGAACTTGAATCTGTAGTTGACGCTGCCCTTTTCGTAGATCCCTCCCCTGGGCTCCAGCGGGACCACACAGGTTTCGTGATCGCCGCCGCCTGAGACGTAGGCCGTGACCTCCGCTCCCGGCACATCGAAGGTCTCACCAGCCGCGTCTGTGAGCGTAACGACAACGCCAACATATCCCTCTCTCTCCCAGTCACTGGCAACTTCGGTAATGGCGATCTCGTACTTCTTCAGGTCCGCCACGGTGAACCAGGCGTCAGGCCCCACCGCTCCCCCGAGACTGTGCTGCCTGATCACCTTCAGGTGCTCGCCGGTCTCGGCGTGGTACACCTGCATGCCGAGGGAGTCCACCACATAGGCTCCTTTTGCGAAGGGCGCGCCGGTATAGCTGCGCCAACTGATGATGGGCATGTTCAGAGAGAAGGCGGCCTCTTTCCGCAGGTCCCAGGTTCCCCCCGTATAGAAAACCGTTATCTTCCCGTTGCTGGTGTTCTCGCATTTCCAGAAGGCTGACCCCGAGTTGCTGCGCAGGATGACATCGGCCGGCTGCAGGACTTCGTAGACGACGTGGAGCCCTCCCTGGAACTTGCTCTCGTCCTCGGGGTAGTGGAAGACGTCCGCGCTCGCAAACAGGTCGTAAGGCAGCAAGCTGGCGCTCTCCGATTGTCCTTCAACAGCGGGAATATCGAAGGCGCGACGCTCTCGTTCGGCCGCAGGCCAACTGTCGGGGGCAATCTCTCTCAAGCGCTCGGCCGAGCGCGCGGCCGGTGAGGCGTCTTCCCACCAAGGCTCGATCTCCCTCGCGGTAGAGGCCTCCGCGGCGTCGCAGACGTTCTGCGGGGCGAACAACACACACGTCAACATCGCCATGGCGACTGTTCTCGCCAGTTTCAGACTGCCCGGTCTCATATTGAGTCCCCCTCGCGCGGAAGCGTGCGACCAGAAGTGGTTTCAAAACCCCGGCGGACGGCATTGGCGGGCTGGAAGCCCGCCCTACGGGTACTCTTGAAACGGGCTCTAGCGGAAGTAGGGGACGGCAGGCTCGGAGTTGATGTCCGTCTTGAGCATCTCGATGATCTCGTCGCTCAGGTGGCCGTGGACGAAGAGGCAATAACCGTGAATGCCCATGCCGCGCACGAGCTCTATCTGCTCCCTGACCAGCTCTGGCGGGCGGCTGGTGGTCTCCGCACCGCTGCGCATATACAGCGACAGGCCCGTGACCAACTGGTCATCGTCATCGAGCGCGTTGAGGAACTGCTTCTCGTTATCGCGCACCACCAGCGTCTGCATCTGGTAGTCCATCGGGATGACCAGGTCAATCCAGCCCTGGCGCGCCCACTCGGCCGGGTCCTGGCCCTGGGCGGCGCCGCTCGCCAGGTTCGAGAACACCGCCGCCGACAGCTTCGCGCCGGGCCTGACCTCCCTGACGCCCGCAGCGACGCGCTCCACGATCTCGCCGACGGCCTGGCGCTGCCAGGCGATCCACTCCTCATCGGTCGCGTCAGTCAGCGGCTTGCCGAACTGCGCCTGGAACTCGGCTCTGCACTTGTCGCAGTAGCATTGGCCCATGGTGCGGATGTAATCGTGATGGATGCCATCCACCTCATAGTCGCGCGCGACGCCCACCATCAGGTCTACGATGAAGTCCCGATACTCGGGCCGGTGCACATCCGCGCCCAGCTTCCTGACCTCACCGTCCTGATCAATCATGTCCACGTTGGCATCGCGGTTCTCCTCAAACCACTTTCGGAATCCTGAGTCGCGGTAGGTCACGCAGAACCAGGGATGCACCTCCAGGCCGGCCTGGTGCGCCTTCTCGATGAGGTATGCCACCGGGTCGAGGCCCTCCTCGACGCCCTCAGCCATCGGGAAGAGGTCGCTCCGGGCCACGAAGGTGGAACGCACGAAGATGTCGGGGATGAGCACGTTCAGCCCGGCCTCTTTCGCGTGCGCCACGAGGGTCTCGACGCCCTCCCGGGTCATTATGTCCTTGGGGCCGATCCAGAGGGCGCGCGTCTCGCGGATCATACCCTCGGCGTTGCGCGGCAGTTCATAGCCCTGCTCGGCGATCTGCATCTCCTCGGCGGTCACCCGGCCAGTGCCCTTCGCGAAGGTCCCGGTCACCTCGCGCGTGACGGGGCCATCGGGGGTCATGGCGCTGACCGTCGCCCGCGCCGTCACCTGCTCGGCGACGGCACCGTCCGGTAGCTGGGCCGCGGACCAGCCGGTGGGAATGTGCAGGTAGTCCATGTTCGGGGTCAGCTCCGCTTGCCAGCCTTGCGCCTCGATGGTGGCGGGGCAGTTGAGCACTGGGAACTGCTCGCGGTCGGCGTCGGTGACAGTCAGCTTCACGTGGATCGGCCCGCCGGGCTCCCAGGTGGACTGCACCTCGGAGAACTCCAGCGTGAACTCGCTCAGGTTCGCAAGCGTGAAGGTGAGCCGTTCCAGCAGCTGCCGCCGGACGAAGAAGGCGGGGGGCTGCACCACGTCCAGCCACTGACCGTCGGGCTGGTCAATCAGGAAGTAGTAGCGCCCGCGTATGCCCGCCAACCCCTTGCTCAGGAGCACTCCCCTCTGCGTGTCCGACCACGCCCGGTCCGCGGTGGCCGTCGCCTCTCCCTCCGTCGAGAGGTCTATCTGCTCGAGCGTGTGTATCCCAGACATGCTCTCGTTGCCATAGTTGTACACGCGCCAATACTCGCTGCCCAGCTTGGAGTTGAGCAGCACCGGGGCGGTCTCCAGGACGTTGTACTTGATGCTCAGGCGCAGGGGGATCTCCTGGCGCGCACCCTCCGCCGGCTCGGGCGCGGCCAGGTGCACCAACTGATCCGCGAGCGACATGTCGAGGAACTCGACCTTGCCGCCGCCTTCATAGCGGGGGCGGCCCTCGACGCCCTGGCCCTTCACCTCCAGCACGGCGTCTCCGTCCTGCGCCAGACACACACCGGCGCACAGCGCCAACATCGCGACTGGCAGTGCTCGACTCATCTTCGTCACTCCTCGCCGGGGAAATAGGTGACTGTCCCTCATTTTCCGGTCCTCCTGAGACTGCTGGTTATCTCCTCAGCACCGTGCTCCCTTAGGGTGCGTTTGGCGGCATTGCGCGCTTCCTCCGCGTTGTCACTATCCATCGTGAACATGATATAGAGTGAATACAGAGCCCTAGACTCGGCGGCCGGCACCTCGTCAACGGCTGGCGATTGGGGCTGGCCTCGCGTCCGGAGTGTCTCCTCTCGGTATTCCCACAGCCTGTCGTACTGCTTGGCCTCTTCCCGGACCAGCGGACGAAGTTTCGCGCAGAGCTCCTGGATCATCTTTTCCCGTTCAGAAGAGCCGTCGTCAGCCTCGAGCACGGAGTTCCCCCACCAGCACGCACCAGTGAGCTGCCCTCCCACCCAGCAGGCCCATTCGCCCAGGTAGGCGCGTTGGTCCCATTCGAGCAAGCGCTCGGGACCAGCGAGACCAATCTCCTCATAATACGTGACATCCGGGCGCCCGGCCGTCTTCTTTGCGGCAGCCTGACTCCGTGCAAAGAACTGCGCGTGCTGGCGGCCAGTCCAGGTCCGCACGCGCCGCTTCGTTTCGGCTGGCGACCACTCCTGACGATGGGCCTTGCGGACCCATATCGTGGGGTTCTCATCTCCTAGCAGGTCCGTATCACCTGTCAGGTCTTCCCACTGGTCCTCCCCGCGCCGGAACTCGGTGGCCACTATCTGGTAGAGGACGACGGGGATACTTGGGTCGAGATCTTCGAGCTCGAAGTACCGATGTAGGTCCTCCCGGTTGCGGAGTTCGTCGTAGGTGATCCCCGTCCGCTCATGGAAGGGCTTCACGCCCTCTTGGTGCCCCAGTTCGTCCCTGAGCTGAGCGAGCACCTGTCCCTGCCTCCAGCGGCACGCATGGCCGCCGTCTCCCTCTAGGTCCCTGAAGGCGCGCATGGCCTCGGCGATCCTGTCCTCAGCCACTGCAATCACTCCTCGAGAAGCACGAAATGCGCACATACCGGACTGCGTCCGCCGCTGGTCCGACGTCAGCACCCGGATGTCGGTTATCGGAAGTAGGGCACCGCCGGCTCCTGGTTGACCTCGGTCTCGAGCATCTCAAGCTGCTCGTCGCTCATAATGCCGAAGCGGAACAGGCTGTAGCCGTGAATGCCCATGCTGCGGATGAGCTGGACCTGCTCGGCGACCAGCTCCGCAGGCCGTGACAGTGCCTCCGATCCGCTGCGCATATACAGCGAGAGGCCCGTGACCAGCCTGTCGGCGTCGTCCATGGCCTCGAGCCATGTACGCTCGCTGCTGCGCAGCTCCAGCGTCTGCACCTTGTAGTCCATGGGCATGACCATGTCAATCCAGCCCTGGCGCGCCCAGGCCTGCGCGTCCTGGCCCTGACCGGCGCCGCCGCTCATGTTGGAGAACACCGCCGCGGACATGATGGCGTTGGGCCGGACCTCACGCACGCCCTCGGCGGTGCGCCGCACCACGTCCGCGATGGCCTCCTTCTGCCAGGCGACCCAATCCTCATCGGTGGCCTCGGCCAGGGGCTTGCCGAACTGCTCCTCGAACTCGGCCCTGCACGTG
>CBFDBV010000170.1:0-9593 GCA_965603135.1 uncultured bacterium | reverse complement strand
GCTGGAATCGCTAGTAATCGCGGATCAGCAATGCCGCGGTGAATACGTTCCCGGGGGTTGTACACACCGCCCGTCAAGTCACGAAAGCTGGCAGCACCCGAAGTCGGCGCTCGCGCCGCCCAAGGTGAGGCCAGTGATTGGGACTAAGTCGTAACAAGGTAGCCGTATCGGAAGGTGCGGCTGGATCACCTCCTTTCTAAGGAGCAATCGGAGCAGGCAACTGCTCAACGATTAGGTCGAGAAGCTTCTGGCAGAGCACGCTATTCAGTTTTCAGAGATCACCGCAGCGTCGAAGGCCGGGATGCCCCATAGTAAGTAAGCCGGTCGCTGACAAGTAGTGCGCAACAGTTCAGGGCGAGTTGTCCCGCGAGGGGCCTGGTCCCCTCGCGGTTGCTTTTGCGGCAGGTGCTCCTTCAAAACTACAAGGTTTCGACACCGGGTCCCGGCGCCGCCAAGGCGCAGGGGTAAGCAGGCCGCCTCCCGACCCAACGCGCGGAAGGCCCGTGGCATAAGCCTTGGTGCGCCCCCTCCTTCGGAGGGAGAGCGCCTAGCAAGCCGCCCTGTCGCGGTCAGCCCCCCGCACTGGCCGACGACCCTAACCGCTCGCCTTAGGGCAGCGGACAATGAGCGGCTACTGCTTAGGGCAACGCTCGCTTGCTCGCGTGACTTCCCCGCTACGCGAGACAGAGCGCCCGCCTTTCGGGGCGGAGCAGCTCGACACGAGCGTTGACTCTTTCAGACAAGGCAAGCCTGTGGCAAGGTTCGCGCACGATGTGGGGAGCGCCTCACCCGGTGTCACTTTGCCCTACTAGGGCCCATAGCTCAGTTGGTCAGAGCGCGCCCCTGATAAGGGCGAGGTCCCTGGTTCAAGTCCAGGTGGGCCCACCAGGGGACGTAGCTCAATTGGGAGAGCACCTGCTTTGCACGCAGGAGGTCACCGGTTCGATCCCGGTCGTCTCCACCAGTAATCTGTGAGCCTGGGGGCTGGCGCCGAGCGTAGCTCGGAGCCGGCCTCGAGACCCACAGCCGCAAAGGGAACCTTGACAACTGCATAGTGGTGAAGTGGCAAGATCATCTTGAGAAGATGATCCGCGTCGAAGATTCTCTTTGCGCGGTCAAGCTACTCAGGGCGCACGATGGATGCCTTGGCACTGAGAGCCGATGAAGGGCGTGGCCAGCCACGAAACTGCTCCGGCGAGGTGCAAGCAACCTTTGACCCGGAGATGCCCGAATTGGGAAACCAGATGCCCGTAACGGGGCATCAGCGCCGCCTGAACACATAGGGCGGTAGCAGGTAAGCGGGCGAACTGAAACATCTTAGTAGCCCGAGGAAAGGAAAGCAACCGCGATTCCCCTAGTAGTGGCGAGCGAACGGGGAACAGCCTAAACCCGATGCGTGCTCAAGCCCGTAGGCCTTGCGCACCGGGGGTCGTGGGAAGAGTTGTCGCAACGCTGCGGAGTTGCGGGACAGTTACAAAACCGCTGTCTAGCCGAAGGATTCTGGGAAGGTCCGCCGTAGAGGGTAATAGCCCCGTAGGCGAAAGACAAGCGGCCTGTCCATACTCTCTCCCAAGTAGCATGGGACACGTGAAATCCCGTGTGAATCTGGGGGGACCACCCTCCAAGGCTAAATACTCTCAGTGACCGATAGTGAACCAGTACCGTGAGGGAAAGGTGAAAAGAACCCCGGGAGGGGAGTGAAATAGAACCTGAAATCGTGTGCCTACAAGCGGTGGGAGCCCGGTGGCCTTCGGGCCTGGGTAACCGCGTGCTTTTTGTATAACGAACCGGTGAGTTACGGTATGTGGCAAGGTTAAGCGGTGAACCGTGGAGCCGAAGCGAAAGCGAGTCCGAATAGGGCGTCCCAGTCGCATGCCGTAGACCCGAAACCAGGCGACCTAGCCGTGGCCAGAGTGAAGCGTAGCTAAACCTACGTGGAGGCTCGAACCCTTGAGTGTTGAAAAACTCTGGGATGAGCTGCGGTTAGCGGTGAAAAGCCAAACGAGCCTGGCGATAGCTGGTTCTCCCCGAAATAGCTTTAGGGCTAGCCTCTGGCGTTCAGCGACGGAGGTAGAGCACTGGATGGGATAGGGCCCTTGATAGGGTACCAACCCCAACCAAACTCCGAATGCCGTCGCTTCAAAGCCAGGGAGTCAGACTGCGGGGGATGAGCTTCGCAGTCGAAAGGGAAACAGCCCAGACCGCCAGCTAAGGTCCCTAAACTAGGCTAAGTGGGAAAGGATGTAGAATCGCCGAAACAGCCAGGAGGTTGGCCTAGCAGCAGCCACCCTTTAAAGAGTGCGTAACAGCTCACTGGTCGAGCGCTTTTGCGCGAGTGATTCTGCGCCGAAAATCCAACGGGGCTCAAGCCTAGTACCGAAGCTGCGGAAGCGTGTGGGGAGTCAGCGGGCGGGTCCGACTATGGAGTTCTTCCGCTGCCAGCCTTCGGGCTGGCGGTGGGGGTCTCCGCTCGGATCTGCCTGTCTGTCTCCGCTAACCACGCGTTTGGTAGGGGAGCGTTCCGCATCAGGCCGAAGGAGGACCGTAAGGACCTCTGGACGAAGCGGAAGTGATACTGCCGGTATGAGTAGCGAAAAGCTGGGTGAGAATCCCAGCCGCCGAAAGCCTAAGGTTTCTTAAGCAAGGCTCGTCCGCTTAAGGTTAGTCGGGCCTAAGCCGAGGGCGAAAGCCGTAGGCGATGGACAGCCGGTCAATATTCCGGCACCACCGTCCGGACGTTAGTACCGAAGGGGTGACGCAGAAGGGCAGGCTCTCCGCACGATTGGAAGTGTGCGGCCAAGCCCGTAGGGGGGATGGCAGGCAAATCCGCCATCCACAACCCTGAGGGGTTATGGGGAGCTGCCGTAAAGGTGGCGAAGAAGCCGACCCCACGCTGCCAGGAAAAGCCTCTAGGGAATGTCCGGCGGTGCCCGTACCGCAAACCGACACAGGTAGGCAGGGAGAGAATCCCAAGGCGCGCGAGAGAACCCTCGTTAAGGAACTCGGCAAATTGACCCCGTAACTTCGGGAAAAGGGGTGCCCGGGGCCGTCACGGAGTAGATTTCGGTCTGCCTCCTTCAGCGGCCCGGGGCCGCAGAGAAACGGCTGGAGCGACTGTTTACCAAAAACACAGGTCTCTGCCAAAGCGCAAGCTGAGGTATAGGGGCTGACGCCTGTCCAGTGCCATACGCTTAAGGGGAGGGATCACGCCCTTCGGGGCTGCAGTCCTGATCCGAAGGCCTGGTGAACGACGGCCGTAACCATGACAGTCCTATGGTAGCGAAATTCCTTGTCGGGTAACTTCCGACCTGCACGAAAGGCGTAACGACTCCGGCGCTGTCTCAACGAGGGACTCGGCGAAATTGTAGCGCCAGCGAAGATGCTGGCTACCCGCGGCAAGACGGAAAGACCCCGTGGAGCTTTACTGCAACTTGGTATTGAGTTTGATCGCGCTGTGTACAGCATAGGTGGGAGGCCCTGAAGCCGGGTCGTCAGATCCGGTGGAGCCGCCAGTGGAATACCACCCTCGGCGCGGTTGGAACTCTAACTTCAACCGTTATCCGGTTGAGGGACAGTATCTGGTGGGCAGTTTGTCTGGGACGGATGCCTCCCAAACGGTAACGGAGGCGCCCAAAGGTCCCCTCAGCGCGGCCGGAAATCGCGCCTAGAGCGTAAGGGTATAAGGGGGCTTAACTGCGAGACTGACCAGTCGAGCAGATGCGAAAGCAGGGCCTAGTGACCCGACGGTTCTCAAGTGGGAGAGCCGGAGCTCATCGGACAAAAGTTACCCCGGGGATAACAGGCTTATCTCCCCCGCGCGTTCACAGCGACGGGGAGGTTTGGCACCTCGATGTCGGCTCGTCGCATCCTGGGGCTGAATTCGGTCCCAAGGGTTGGGCTGCCCGCCCATTAAAGCGGTACGCGAGCTGGGTTCAGAACGTCGTGAGACAGTTCGGTCCCTATCTGCCGTGGGCGTTGGAGACTTGAGGGGCTCTGTCCCCAGTACGAGAGGACCGGGATGGACGGACCTCTGGTGTACCAGTTGTCACGCCAGTGGCAAACGCTGGGTAGCTATGTCCGGTCGGGATAAGCGCTGAAAGCATCTAAGCGCGAAGCCCACCTCAAGACTAGGTCTCCTCGAGCTTCGAGCTGTTAGGCCCCTGGTAGACTACCAGGTTGATAGGCTGGGTGTGTAAGGGCGGCAACGCCTTTAGCTGACCAGTACTAATAGGCCGAGCGCTTGATCGCGCAAATAGAACCTTCGACACCACTCACCACTATGCAGCGGTTGCGATCTTTCCCGGTGACCATAGCGGAGGGGCAACACCCGTTCCCATTCCGAACACGGAAGTTAAGCCCTCCAGCGCCGATGGTACTGCACGGGCGACTGTGTGGCAGAGTAGGTCGTCGCCGGGATTTGCCTTTCTACCTGTCGTAGCGCGCCGGTTTGTTTGCAGTCATATCCTGTGCGGGCCTTGACTCCTTGTGGGCTTTAGCGCGGCCTCACTCCGGAGCCCGCGACGATGGTCCTCGTGCCCATCGGTCTGGCGGGCTGGCGGCGACGCAACTCAGCGTAGGGCAGAGAAGGAACCTCGCAAACAGAAGCGCCCGCCATCCGGCGGGCGCTTTTTCGTCGCGGGGGGACGCCCGGTCCCCCGCAGAGAACGACAGTGCGGTGGGTGAGGGCGCCCACCGCCACGAACTGCATCGGTATCTCCTACCCCCACGTGAACGGCTTGCTTAGCCGCAACTCCCGCTCCGCCGGCTCGTACCAACCCTCGGGCGCGAAATCGCCGGTGTGCAGATAGCATTGGACACGAACGCGCGCGCTCCCCTCGGTGAAGGTGAGCAGGCGGCTCATCGGGGACTTGCCGCCGTGGTGCTTGGTAATCGCCGCGCAGTTGATGAAGCCCGCGTCCCACTTGCGCTCGATGTGGCTGCGGCCACCGTAGGTGTCGTCGGGATAGGCGTGGGTATGCGCTCCGAGCCACAGGTCAATTGTCCCCGGGTGCTGCTCCAGGTAGGTCTCAAACGCGCGGGCGTGAGGCTGATCGTCCCGGAAGTAGATGAACGAGGCTCCCTCGGGTGCGCCGTCCTCGAAGCTCCCGTGGTAGCGGCCCTCGACACCCTCGTTGAGGCCGCTGGCGACGGTGGTGTCCTCGAGCATGTGGTGGTGGCAGGTCACGATGATCTGGTCCCGGTTGCTCTCGACGAGCTTCCGCCACCAGGCGAAGGTCTCGCCGGTGACGCGTCCGGCCGGATAGCCACCTCGGGCCGCGCGGCCGGCGGGCGGGCCGCCGTCGTTGCGATCCCCCATCATCAGGAAGAGCAGGTTCCCGGCCCGGAAGCAGTAGCGCTCCCACGTGCCGGCTACGGGGAAGGGCCGCCGCGCGTTGTCCACGCCGGAGAGGTCGGTGTTCTCGCCGGTCGGGTCAATCCACTTGCGGAACCACCACTGGGCGGGCTCGTCCGGGCCGCTAGCGTCATGATTGCCCAGCAGGTTGTAGAAGTGCTCGCGGCCGTGCTCTTGCGCGGCGGCGAGTTGCTCGAGCACGAGCTTGCCGTCCTCATCGGTGGGCGTATCCTGGTCGCCCTTGAGGTCGCCCAGGTGCAGCATTATGTCCCAGCCGAAGGGCGGGCCGCCCTCATCGCCGCCCTGCTCGGCGTCGGTGATGGCGTCCTCCAGGCTGCGCCTGCCGTGGCGCAGATCGGTGGTCACGTGCGAGCACGCGGCGACCCAGAGGCGGAAGCCATGAGCGGTCCCCGTCGGCTCACTCATTGCTGAGAAGATCTCCTTTCGCGGCATCGGCAGTCGCACTCGAAGCTGCTTCATAAGCGTCGAGAACGGCATTGGCGGGCCCGCCTTCGCCAAGGCTACGGCGGACAGGCTTGGAAGCCCGCCCTACTGGAGGTTATGAAGTGGGCTCTCGGCCCGTCAGCAGGTTAGCGCGGGCGGGCCTGCGCGGCGCGCTGCAGGAAATGTAAGACGCTCGCCCGGAACCCGCGAGGGATGGGGGCGAGCGTCATAACGTCACTTAGATGCGCCTCACCGTCACGTGGGCCCTTCCTCGGGAGGCGGTGTGGTGATGAAGCCTGCGGGCGCACCGGCCTCGGCGGGCTCGGCGGCGGGCGGCGCTGCCGCCGCGGCTGGTTCCGCGGCCTCCGCGGGCTGTTCCTCGGCGGCCTCGGCAGGCTCAGGGGCGCGCACAGTCGGCTCCACCTCCGCCGCGGGCTGCATATGCGCCTGGAGCCAGGACTCGTCGGGCTTCCAGTCAAGATAGGGGCGCTTCCAGTTCACGCCGAACGGCGGTCGCTTGGGGAAGGTCGTGTCAACGTGCGGCCATCTGGGGATGGGCTGGCGGATGGCGACGGAGAGCAAGTCGCGCACCTCCGGCTGCTTCCAGAACGAGCCTGCCGTCAGCGCCTCGAAGCTCATCTCCTGCCCGCCGGCCTGGATCACCAGCACGCGCCGGCACCGGCCTCGGTACGGACACTCCTGCTTGCTGCACGGCTTCAGCAGGCACTCGACCATCGGCATACAGGGGCAGGTCATCATTTTGCAGGATGCCGGCCCGCAAGGTCCCCAGCAGCGGTAGGTCTTGAACTTGCAGTGCTGCTTGCACCATTCGCGCACCAGGGCGTCCGCGACAACTGCGGAGAGCTTGACCTCATCGGGGCACACGACCTCGCAGGTTATGCGCGCGCTGCCAGCGGCCGCCTTCACGGCGGGCGCGACCGGGATCATAGGCACCCCGTCCAGCACCACGGGCTCCTGGGCCTCCAGGCCGGGAATGCCCTCCACAAAGGCGACGGGCACGTAGGTCCGGCCGTCGGCGATCAAGCAAGGCCGGAGCGCCGCCTGCTCCTGCTCTTCGGGCTGGACCTGCGCCACCGCAGCCGTAGCAACGAGCGTCACCACGATGGCGAGCACGATTGTGCGCCGCAACATAGATCTCCCTCCCAGTGAGAATGTCGTCGCAACGATTGCGGTTGTTGTGCAGTTGCTCAACAGACTATACCACTATCTGGTCATCGGGGTCAAACGGTGGAATGCAGACAACGATGGCCGTGAAGTCTCCCTGGCCGCCGTGGGGCGTGCCGGTCGGGATGTAGATGGTGACTCCCGGCTCCAGGTCGAAGGCTTCGGCCCCGACTTCCAGAGTGCCCTGGCCCTCCAGTATGTGATAGATCTCCGTGGTTCGCTCGTGGTAGTGCGCGCCCGCATCGGTTATCTCGACTACGTGCAGGCCCGCCACGGCGTCGTCGTCCCTGGTTATCACCCGCCGGCTGGTGCCGCAGTGCGAGGCAATCGGCGGCACCTCCGAGAGGCGCCTGAAGATGGGCCGCTTGCAGGGCCGCGGCAGGCGCGTGGTCTCGCCCAGCACGTACTCATCGCTCGGGTCGAAGGGCGGGACACACACGATGGCCGCGCTGAAGTCACCCTCTCCCGCGTGCACGCGTTCCGGTGGCACGTAGGCGGTTGCCCCCGGCTCCAGCTCGAAGCTGCTGCCGCCGAGCCTGAGGACACCGCTGCCCTCGAGCGTGTGATAGATCTCGACTGTGTTGGCGTGATAGTGAGGCTGGGCGTCAAGGATATGAGTGACGTGAAAGCCCGCCACGGCACCGTCGGCAGCAGTGATGATGCGCCGGCTCTCCCCGCACGGGCAGGGCACGGGCTCTACGTCCGACAGTCTGCGAAAGAGCGGCTTGCTCTGAGCCATCTTGCGTTGCGCTCTGCGTGCGGCGAGCGATTCACCCGTTGCGCGGCGGTCAGACTACCACACAAGCCGCGAGGAGGCAAGGCCCCTCCCCCCCATGAGTAGGGCGGGCTTCCAGCCCGCCAGGCAAGCCGTACCTTTTCGATGGCGGGCTGGAAGCCCGACCTACGCGAACGTTGGACCTACGCGAACGTCGGCTATCCTGGCGCCATCAGCCGCCGGCGCGTCACCACTACGCTCAGCAGCGTGCCAACGACCGTCTCTCCCTGGACCCACGCCCTCAGCTCGGGCAGCGGCTCTGCGGTGAAGGTCTGCACCCAGGCAGTGGGCGGCCGCGAGGCATCGCCGATGGCGACGTGGCTGTCAGTCCCGCGCGGGGCCCGGTTGGAGCCGGTCAGGCGCTCGACCACGCCGCCCTCGATGCCCTCGCTCACCGTGTCGGCCACGAAGCCCTCCTCGGCCTGCGCCACCTGCTGGACCCGCAGCAGCGCCTTCAGGGTCTCCCAGACCGGCTCGATCACCCGGCCCTGCTCATCGAAGCGAAAGCGCGGGGCCACCCAGACGCGGTCGGTCGGCTTGATCCTGCTCTCTGCGGGCAGGTTGAGCCGGACCTTGACCTCCTCGGTGCCCAGTGCCGCCCGACGCACGGCGCCGGTGTGTTCGCGTTGATAGCAGTGCGCGACGTAGACGCCATCGGGCGACCAGGCGAGCTTGTGCGCCCGCGCTCCCGAGGCTCGCTGCGCTCCCCACAGGTGGCGCTTGATCCGGCCGGTCAGGCTTACCAGCCCCAGGCCGCCCGCGTCGGCGTAGATGATGGCGCTCGCCCCCGGCCAGGAGCACGCCGCCTGCACCTCGGTGGCCAGGAGCATCTCCTCCGCGCCGCCCTGCGTCTGCGCTGCAGCCGCTCCCCTCGCCGGGGCCCCGCCCACGTCGCGCACCAGTCCGTCCTCGGAATCGAGACGCACGCCGATCGGCAGTCCCGCCCGCAAGGGATCGTGCAGCTCGCAGCGCTGCGGCTCGACCTCGGCCCAGACGCCGGCGGCCACGTCAATGCGATAGCAGTGGCGCTGCTCACCCGCGCATCGGGCGAGGACGTATGTGCCCTGCGGCTGCACAGCAGCCGCTCCCCCCGCCGCCGCGCTGCCCTCCGGCTCGAGGGCCAGGCCCTCACAGACCTCCTGACCGAACTCGGCCAGCGTCTGCTGCGCACCCTCCGGGCTGACCTTGACCAGCACGCTGTCGCCGCCCTCGGACTGATAGGAGGCGATGACCGTGCCATCGGGGAGCATAACGAGGGGGCCCGCGCTCGCGAAGCTGGCGGGCTCTCCCAGCGGAGCCGCGGTGCGGCTGGGCAGGTCTACGGCCATGAGCTGACCGCCCGCCTGCTCTTGTTCGGCGGGCCGGCGCCAGTGGGCGAGCCGGTCGCAGGACGGGGACAGGGCGAAGAACGGGAAGAAGCTCAGAGGCCGAGGCGCCTGCGGCAAGCCCAGGCCGTGGCAGTCGAAGCAGACGAGGGCGGGCTGATCCGGCCAGCGTTCCCAGCCGCTGACCACGATCCCGCCGGGCTGCAGCCATCCTATCTGCTCGGCGAGCAGCGGGGCCGCCGCCACATCCTCCATCACGACGAGCCGACGGATGCTCTGCTCATCGAGCCACGGCGCGCACCACGCCCCCTGGGCGCACACCGCAGCAGCTATCAACAGGCCCAAAGCTCTGCGCATCGCCTTGCTCCTGGACTACGAGTGATCGAGCTGGCTTCGGCAAATGCACTGCGCGGCATTTCCGCGCGCGGGCCGGGTCTCCTGCCAGGGGGACGCGAGTCAGTCGAAGGTCTGGCTGAGCTCGGCCAGGCGGAAGCGCCGGCCGCAGTGAGGG
>CBFDBV010000169.1:0-9620 GCA_965603135.1 uncultured bacterium | reverse complement strand
GCCGTCCGGCAGACGTAGCACGTTCGGATGGTCGTAGAGGTCCGCCAAAGCGTCGTCGAACCTCTCGCGACGCTGCTCATCGTAGCGGCCCGTCTCGCCCGTGATGAGCAGACCGCCCCCTTCCTCGACGTGTCTGCGAAACGCCTCCGCCTCGTCGTCGCTCAGCATCCGCTGGTTCGCGACGCACAATAGGTCACAGGGGAAGCTATTCCCGTGCGTGAGTCCCAGGATCACGCCGAAAGGTATCTGATGTTGCAGCAGTATCTGCTCCAAGCCCTGGACGTTACCGCAGGCAGCATCGCGATCATAGTCGAGCGACCGCGGCGAGTAGTAGACTCCGACATTCGCCATCGGCTCGGCGCTAACGTACAGCTCTTCGTGCGCGGCGAAGAAGTTCATGTAGCTCTTCAGCGCCTCCCCACGCTCGGGGTCCCGATAGAGGCACTTGCCGTCGCGGCCCAGCGGCCGGTTGGCCCAGGTTGCCGGGAAGGGGTGCCCACCGTAGCAGGCCGACTCGGCGATGGACAGCTTGACCTCCTCCGCACAATCGGGGGCTCGGTACCCGCTCTCATGGGCGTACCTCATCCAGGCTGTCACGAAGGTAGGCACGCCGAGGGCTGTGCACTGCTTGAGATGGCGCACGCAACACACGAGGCTCCCGTCCTCCTCAATGCGCGGCATCTCGTGCGTCTCGGAGGTCGCCAGGTCGAGATAGTCCCCCACCCAGGGCATAATGCGGTCACGGTCGGGCCGCGACAACTGCGGAGCGTGCGGGTAGGTAGCGAAGATCGCGTCCTCCTTGATGGACTTCGCGTGGCCGTACAGCTCGCGCAGCGTGCTGTGCATCATCTCGGTGCGGAAGTGATGCCACGCGTGATACATGGGGTCAGCCGAGGCAATCTGCGGCGGCGGCTCGGCGTGATCGAAGTGCGGCAGGCCGAACAGCTCGTACTCCTGACCGGCGTAGTGTTCCCGAAGGAACTCCCGGAACGCGGCCCGGCAGCGCTCACAGTGACAGTCGTACACGGTCCCGTCCCATTCGACCCCATCCAGGCCGATGTTCATCAGCGCGTGGTCAATGACACGCTTGAGGTAGTCAATGAAGGTGCGGCTGCTCAGGTCGCCCTGCCAGCGGAAGTAGCAGCTCCCGCCGTAGAGGCGCCTGCTGCCATCCGGCGCGTACTGGACGTGGTCCTCCAGGTCGGGGATCTCGTCCTTCATCGTCTCCGGGTAGACGGTGGTGTACTGGCAGTAGCCCAGCACGTGGATGCCGTGCTCGTGGTACAGCTCGACCAGCGCCTTTGTGCGCTCCTGCTCGTGGGCCTCGAACTTCAGGCCCAGGCCCTTGTAGTAGTGGGTGGTCACCAGGTTGATGCCGATGTCGGCCATCGCCCTGACGTGCTCCTCGCTGTGCACGTAGTCCCACCACTTGCTCCCCCAGCGCGCGCGGCCGTCCACGCCCCCGGACAGGCTGCCCGAGCGCAGGTAGAAGCTCGGCGGCTCCCACGCTCCCCAGGCCCATCGGATTCGGCCCTGCTGGAACCACTCCGGCACACGTCCCGGCTTTTGCGCTGACACGTTGAATGTGCGCCTCCCTTCTTCGTTGCCTCACGCCGTGCTACTTCAACCCCGCGCACCGCAATCCTCCTGAAGGTCCTGGCTCACAAAGGGGGAACAAGCACCTGCGCGGGACGATACTCCGTGCTCGGACGGTCTCAGGAGGGCGCTATGCGTATCCGAGTGCCCCGACACTGGCTTCTCACGGCGCTTCCAGGCGCACTCTGCGTGCTCATCAGTGGGCCGGCGGCGCTCGCGCAGAATCTGCTGCTCAACCCCGGCTTCGAGGAAGTGGACGCCGAGGGCAAGCTGACCGGCTGGGAGGTGGCCGAGGGCTGCAAGGTGCTTCCGGTCGCAGAGGCGTACAGAGGCGAGCACGCGGTCGAGGTGCGCTACGGGGCTGGCCTGCGTCAGACGATACAGGTGCAGCCCGGGGAGACTTATAGGATCATCGGCTACACGCGCCGGCCACCGGGCCAGGAGCCGCTTTCTGGCCGTGTGCTAACCAGGTGGCTCGATGCAGACGGGGCGAAGGTGCGCGGCAACAGCGACTACCATCACAGCGCCGGCCAGGACTGGACGCGCTTCCGGCACGTCTTCTCCATCCCCGACGGCTGCGTGCAGATACACCTGGTCGTGGATGGCCCCTATCAGACCGAGGACTGGTTCCGCTTCGACGATCTCAGCCTGATAAAGGTGGACCCGCTCAGCAGCATCGCGCCGGAGGCCATCTCGGCCCTGCGGGGCAAGAGCGTGCGGGTGGTGCGCGTCGCCGACTGTCATTCCTTTGCGCTCTTCCGGCTGCCGGCCTACATAGAGCGGCCCATGGATGGCAAGCTGGAGACCTTCGGCACGATGTCGCCTAACTGGGAGCGCCCCAACCCGCACGAGAGCTGCGACTTTGACTTCACCTTGCATCGGCCCGAGGCCGTCAACTTGGTCCTGATTCACAGTATCGCGCAACCGCTGGAGCGCGCCACGCTGTTCGCTGAACTCGAGGGCGGTTGGCGCGAGGTCGCCACGCTCACCAATGAAG
Organism: uncultured bacterium; assembly: GCA_965603135.1. GTDB lineage: Bacteria > Armatimonadota > Zipacnadia > Zipacnadales > UBA5352 > CBFDBV01. The sequence continues at coordinate 7,027 of CBFDBV010000169.1, read as the reverse complement.
AGCATACTTTGCTCGCCGCTGCCTTCGACGCCGTCATCACCAGCCGCATGAGGCTGCGGGTGCACAAGCGCCCCCAGGAAGAGGGCATCACGATCAACGAGGTGCAGTTCTTCGAGCTGTCGGATGCCGAGGCTGCTCCGACCGAGGGGCTAGGGCTGGCACCTCTGGCGACCCGGCCTGAGGAGATTGCCGATGACCTTGCCGCCTTGAGCGCCGCCTCCTCCCTGGCGCTGCTGGCCAGTGAAGAGCCGCCCCAGGACGGACAGGTTAAGCTGAAGGCGGGCGTGACGCATCATCTGCTCGCCGAGCCCGTGGCTGAGGCCACCGGCTTCGGGGCGTTCCATCTGCGGCTCAGCTTCGAGGGCGGGGAGCCCGGCCGGGCGGTCGAGATCGCGCTCATGTCGCCGAACCTGCGCGACCGGAGCATTCGTTACATACACTACGCCGACCGCGTGACCTCCGGGCGCCACGCCGAGGGCCTCAATCCCGGTCGCAACGCCGAGTATCGCGATCTGTTCCGCGTCGTCGCGCCGCTCGTGCCCGCCGGTGAAAGTGCGGTTGTCAATCTGGCTGCGGACATCCCGGATATGATCGTCCGCCCCGGCGAGCGAGTGTGGCTGCGCCTCACGCCGCTGGCAGACGAGGCCCTGAAGCTGGCGGACTCGCGGCTCACGGTCGAGTGGAAGTCGGCGGAGGAGGCCCTGCCCGAGTATCTGCCTGACCTGGAGCGCATCCTGCGGCGCGCCTACGCCGAGTGCACCGAGGCGCACGTGTACGATGGGGGCGATAAGCTCGATGAGTTTGCGCTGGTGCGGCTGCTGCGCGAGCTGCAGGCGCTCGATCCCGGCAACGAGGCAGCCAGGCACATCGAGCGCCGCGTCTTCCGCCTGCGCACGAGGGTGGACCTGGAGCGCCCGGGCCCGCCGGACGCGCCTGAGTGGGCGGTCTGGCAGCGCAAGCTGCTCCAGGACTACGCGGACATCGTTCACTGGTGGATTGAGAACCGGCAGATCTCAACCGGCGAGCTGGACGCATACTGGGCCGATGACACCGAGCTTAGCTGCGAGTGGTGTTTCGTTCCGCTGGTGACCTCCGACGAAAAGATCTGGCGCGCGCTGGAGCTGGTTGCGGAGGGCATCTGGCGTGTGATCGGTGAGGGCGGTTACAGCCCGCGCACGATGGACGCGGAGCACGCCGGCGAGTACGCGGGGCTCTCGCAGCCCTGCATGACGCTGCTTGACTATGGCAACCCGCTCTACGTCGAGCGCTGTATGAAGACGGTCAAGAACATGGAGTGGTGGACGCTGGTCAACGAGCAGGGACACCGGCACTTCCGCTCGTACCTGTTCAACGCCAGCCGGGTGGATGACAGCGAGGGCAAAGACATTGATCACGCCTGCAACGCCTATGCGATGAAGTCGGGCTTCTACGCGGCGTGGTACTCCGCCAACGCGCAGCCAAGAGGCTGGCTGACCGAGTGGGCGCGCGGCTGGGCGAACGCGGCGATGAGCACCGACAAGGGCAAGCCCCTTGGCGCCATCCCCTATGACATTCATGCGAAGACCGGCGAGATCGCCCCTTACACCGAGAAGTGGAACCAGAGCGTCTACTACCGCGACTGTGTCACCCACGTCAAGGACCTGCTCCTGGGCGCGTGGGACTGGACGGGCGATCCGGCAGTCGTCGAGCCGATGAAGCACCAGGGAGCAAGCCTCAACGAGCCGGACCTGATGTGGCGCATGCGCTCGGGCGAGACCTGCCGCGATGAGGCGGCAATCACCCGTGCCGAGGCGCTCATCGAGCAGAATCATACGCAGAGCGACTCCCCCGAGCCGCGAAGCTGGAGCGCGTACAGCATGTACGGCGAGCTGGCGTACCTCTGGGCTTGGTGGGCGACGCGCGACACCCGCTACCTGGTCGAGGGCCTCCAGGAGCAGTGCCGCGATATGGAGCGGATGCGCTGGCTCATCACCGAAGCCGAGCCGTACACCGACCGCGCGTACTCCCCCGGCGACCGGCTGCTGCCCTTTATGATGCTGGGAGGCTCGGGCGGCGAGGTGCGCGCGAATTATCCCGACTTCGCGGTGAGCTGGGAGGGCATCGGCCATGACGTCGCGGTGCTGGTCACCGAGCGCGGCGACACTGGGCTGAAGGTGTTGGCGTACTCGTTCGCGGATCGCCCCCTCGATGTCGTGATGCGCACCTGGAGCCTGCCGCACGGGAGCTACCGCGTGGCCTGCGGCGTTGACACCGACGGCGACGGCGCGGCAGACGAGGCCGTGGAGACGAATGAAATGGAGCTGGCGCGGTACTGGCCGGTGCCCGTGCGGCTGCGCCCGGGAGTGACGACTGTCATCACCGCCGAGCAGATCGAGGAGCTTGACGTCATCACAGGCCGCCCCGACCTGGCGATCTCACGTCATAACGTCATTATCGAGGGCGACGAGTTGGTGCTGACCGTGCACAACATCGGGGCCCTGGATGTCCCGGAGGGCCTCCAGGTGCGGACGCTCGGCACCCAGGGGCAGGCGCTGCGCTCGGCGCCTCTGCCGGTGATACCGGCCCCCCTCAACTGCGTGCCGAGCACGGTGACGGTTCGGCTGCCGGCGGGCGGCGCGGATGCAGTATTCGTTGACGCCGAACGCGAGCTGGCAGAGATCACCGAGGTCAACAACATCGTGCATCTCATAGACGGGAGGTAGGCGCGATAGATGGCTGAACTGAAGGAGCAAGTCAAGACCACGCTGGGCGAGCTTGGCGCGGACTTGGTAGGCATCGCAAGCGTGGATCGGTTCGAGGGCGTGCGGCCGAACGAGGACCCGCGCGAGCTGTTCCCGGAGGCCCGGTCCCTGATCGTCATTGGCCGGGCCATCCCGCGCGGCGCGCTCCGAGGCCAGGAGGAGGGGACCTGCTGGGGCATTTACCGGGGCTTCGGCGGGGAGATTCTGCGCGAGTTCTACCTGCCCGCGGTGACCTACCACGGCACACGGCTGCTGGAGGACGCGGGCTGGGAGGCGGTGCCCATCTTCCCGCACCCGCCGGCGATGCAACCGATGGGGCTGGCCGTCGCCGAGGGCCGCACCGCGCCTAACGTCATCCCGGACATCAGGCACGCGGCGGTCGCAGCCGGCCTGGGCGAGGTGGGCCGCTGCGGGCTGCTGCTCACGCCCCGCTACGGGACCTTGCAGCGCTTCAATATGATCCTCACCGACGCCGAAATCGAGCCCGACCCCGTGTTTGAGGGACAGATCTGCGATCAGTGCGAGGAGTGCGTCAAGCAGTGCCCCCACGGCGCGCTCAGCGCGAAGGCCACCGAGATGACGATCGCGGGCAAGACCATGCTCGTCTCGGACCTGGACGTCAGCAAGTGCCTGAGCTGCGGCAGCGGCGAGCAGCGCAACATCTACGACCCGCAGGGCGAGCCGGACCGGATTGCGGCCGCGTGCGGGCGCGCGTGCGTGGCTCACCTGGATGAGGCGGGGCTGCTGGAGCTGAAGTATCAGGGTCGTTTCCGCGTGCGCGAGCCGTGGTTCCCGGGGGTTGGTGCTGAGTGATCACCTCACGGGAGGTCAAGGAGTTCGCTCTCTCACGCGGGGCGGACCTGGTCGGGGTAGGCAACATCGAGCGCTGGGAGGGCGCGCCGGAGAAAATGCATCCGGCCAACATCTTCCCCGATGCGCGATCCGTCATCGTCATCGGGGCGCGCATCCCCCGCGGCTGCTACCGGGGCATCGAGGAGGGAACGCATTTCCCCTCCTACCCCATCTACGGCTACAAGCGGCTCAATACGCAGATCCGCCCGCTCATCACCTACGAGACCGCGCGCTTCATCGAGGAGAGTTCGGGCTACGAGGCGGTGCCGGTGCCGCCACACCCGCCTGACGGGCAACCGTCAGGCCCGCCGGTCGCGCCGGGCAAGCCCGCGCCGGAGGTCTACCCGCAGTTCCGCATCGCCGCGGTTGCCTGCGGGCTGGGCGAGATAGGCTACTCGAAGGTCTTCCTCTCGCCGCAGTTCGGCCCCAGGCAGCGCCTGGGGATGATCCTGACCGACGCCCAGTTCGACCCCGACCCGCTCTTCGACGGTCAGATCTGCGACCGCTGCAAGCTGTGCATCGCGAACTGCCCCGCCGGAGCGCTGCTCTCCGACCAGGAGATAACCATCAACGTCGCAGGCAAGGAGATAACGCACGCGGACATTCACACCGGCAGGTGCCATCTGGGGCACTGGGGCGCGACCGCCGAGAACTCGCCCTTCGTGGCGAAGGTTTTCCCGGGGATGAACATGAAAATGCGCGAGCAGGAGATGGCGTGGGGGGCCGAGGCGGGGAACTTCGTGCGCGGGCTGATGGAGCACGTTCCGTTTTATCAGATGATGTGGAAGCAGGTCTCGGGCTTCCTGGCGACCTGCGGGGCCGCGGGCTGCATCCGCACCTGCATGGACCATCTGGAGCCCGAGGGGCGCATCGAGGCCACGTTCAATACCGGGCCCTTCCGCAAGCGGAAGATGTGGTCGCTGGTCTGAGGCCGATTCCCAGAGGAGCGCTTGCGCTCCGGTTCTCACGCCAAGGGACGCGCAGGGCAAGCCCTGCGCTGGGAAAGGCCGGCGCCAGGAGGGTCGGAGGGTGTTGATTGAGCCGGTCACGCCAGCTCCATCGCCAGCGGCTGCTGCGGCAGCCGTGGTCGGACAGCCCTGTCCGTTCCTGCTCGACAGCGGGATGCAGATCGGCAGCTTCGGCCGGTACTCGTTCGTGGGCTGCGATCCGTTCGCGGTGCTCTGCTCCAAGGACGGCAACATCAGCATCACCGGCCACGGAGCCAGGCATGTCCAGGGCAATCCCTTCGACACGCTCGACGAGTTGCTGGCCGAGCACGAACTCCCGCACGCGGAGAAGCCGGTGCCGTTGGCCGGAGGGCTCGTAGGCTACCTCGGCTATGACCTCGGCCGCCACCTGGAGCGGCTGCCCCGGACGACGCTCGATGACATCGCGGTGCCCGACCTGCTGCTGGGCGCGCACGATGTCGTCTACGGCTACGATCACGACTCGCACCAGGGTTACGTCCTCTCGACCGGCCTGCCCGAGCGCGGGAGGCACGCCGAGGCGAGAGCCCGAGACCGGGCCGCGTGGCTCAAGAGCCTCATTGGTGGGCCGGCCGCCACCCGCCTGGACGCCCCTGCCTCCGAGGACCGTGAGCCTACCCGCAACTTCACCCACCAGCAGTACCTCGAGGCGGTCGCGCAGGCCATCGAATACATCTACGCCGGCGACATCTTCCAGGTCAATCTCTCGCAGCGGTTCGAGTGCGAGCTGAGCATCCCGGCCTGGGAGCTGCACCTGCGCCTGCGCGAGCGCAATCCGGCGCCCTTCGCGGCCTATCTGGACTTCGCGTGCGCGGGCGAGGGCACGTGCCCCGACACGCAGGTTGTCAGCGCCTCGCCTGAGCGCTTCATCCGTGCCAGCGGGCGGTCGCTGCAGACCCGGCCGATCAAGGGCACCCGACCGCGCGGGCACACCGAGGACGAGGACCGCCGCCTGGCCGAGGAGCTGCTGGCCAGCGCGAAGGACCGCGCCGAGCTGACCATGATCGTGGACCTGGAACGCAATGACTTCGGCCGCGTGTGCAGCTTCGGCTCGGTCAAGGTGCCCGATCTCTTCGCGCTGGAGAGCTATCCGACCGTGCACCACCTGGTGGCGACGGTCACGGGCAAGCTGGCGCCTGGGAAGACCTACGTGGACCTGCTGCGCGCCTCGCTGCCGGGAGGCTCCATCACGGGCGCGCCCAAGGTGCGGTCCATGGAGATCATTGACGAGCTGGAGCCGACCCAGCGCGGCGTGTACACCGGCTGCATCGGCTACATCGGTTTCGACTGGGAGATGGACCTGAACATCGTCATTCGCACCCTGACCGTGGCTCACGGGCGGGCCTACTGGCAGGTGGGCGGGGGGATCGTCGCCGACTCCACGCCCGAGGGCGAATATCAGGAGACGCTGGACAAGGGCCTGGCGCTGGCCCAGGCGCTCGGGTTTGAGCCACCGGCCTAGACAAGGCAGGACTGACTGCGCCATGTTGCTGCTCATAGACAACTACGACTCGTTCGTCTACAATCTCTACCAGTATCTGGGCGAGCTGGGGGCCGAGCCGCAGGTCCACCGCAACGATGAGATAGACTGCCAGCAGATTGCCGAGGCCCGCCCTACGCATATCGTCATCTCACCGGGGCCATGCACGCCGCTGGAGGCGGGCGTCAGCAACGACCTCATCCGTCGGTTCGCGGGCGAGATCCCCATCCTGGGCGTGTGCCTCGGCCATCAATGTATCGGCCACGTCTACGGCGGGGACGTGGTGCGGGCCATCCGGCCCATGCACGGGATGACCTCGAAGATCGAGCATACGGGCGTCGGCGTCCTGGAGGGCATTCCCTCGCCCTTCACCGCCACCCGCTATCATTCCCTGGTGGTCAAGCGAGAGAGTATGCCGGAGTGCCTTGAGATCACCGCCTGGACGGAGCAAGGCGAGGTGATGGCCCTGCGCCACCGCGACTATCCCGACTGCCCGGTGGCGGGCGTGCAGTTCCACCCCGAGGCCATCCTGACCGAGCACGGGCATCAGATCCTGCGCAACTTCCTGGCATCGGGGCGGGCCAGATGACCGAGCAAGTCTGCTGGCTGAACGGCGTACTTGCCAAGGTGAGCCAGGCGCGCATCTCGCCGCTGGATCGCGGGCTGCTGTACGGCGACGGGCTGTTCGAGACCATGCGGGCCTACGGCGGCGTCATCTTCCGTCTGGGCGCGCACGTCGAGCGGCTGCTCCAGGCCGCGAAGGCTCTCAGGTTCCCCTTCGCGCTCGACGCCGAGGTGCTCGCGGAAGCCTGTCAAGAGGTCGTCGCTGCCAACGACCTTGCTGACGCGTACGTCCGGCTCACCATCACCCGCGGCGTGGGCGGGTCGCCCGGGGAACTCGACGCCTCTCGGGAACCGACGATCCTCGCCGTCGCGCGCGAGTACCACGGCTACCCGCCCGAACTCTA
>CBFDBV010000168.1:0-9631 GCA_965603135.1 uncultured bacterium | reverse complement strand
TCATCGTCAACGACTGCGACGATGCCGGGCAGTGGAAGGGCGGGGAAGCAGCCGAAGAACCGGTCAAGCAAGGCACCAGCGCCATCCGCTGGGCGCTGGCGGAAAACCACGGGCTGAGCACCGCGGAGATCCCGCACGACTGGTCAGAATACAACGCGCTGGCCTTTGACCTGTACTCGCAGGAGGCCACCGGCTCGCCCGTCTGGCTGATCCTCAACTCCGAGGACCCTGAGCGGGAGGGCGCGGACTACTACTCGCTGCGGTTCCGGCTGGACTATGAGGGCTGGCGGGAGTACATCCTGCCCTTCGATGAGATCGGCAAGGTGCGCCATCCTGTTGGCTGGCATCAGATACTGCGTTTCATGCTGCACTCGGCGTGGGATCCGAACCTCGAAGTTGACCCGAAGGCGGTGGCCTACCTGGACAACGTGAGGCTCACCAGATACGATCAGAAGGGCCCTCGCATGACCGACCAGGAGTTCTTCCAGGCGCTCAACCTCGACTACCCGGGGCTGGAGCTGGTGAAGGTCGCCATCGAGGCCGGCGAGCCGGACGCGGCCAGGCACGCATATGCCGAACATCTGCGCACCCGCGAGAAGCCGCGCTGGATCATTGACTGGCGCGAGCGCCCCGAGCCCAGGCCCGCCGACCAGGTCAATACGCGGGTGGCCGACCTGGCCCTGGAGCACAAGTTCTCCTGGGGCGGCGATATCTTCGACCTGGGTGAGGACATTGACTGGTCGCAGAACCAGATGACCGAGGGCGAGAGCGCCACCGTCGAGTGGAACGCCCGCCTCAACCGGCATCCGATGTTCCAGGCACTCGCCCGCGCCTACTGGCACACCGGCGACGAGAAGTACGCGGCCGAGCTGGTGGCCCAGATGCTCGACTGGATCGAGGACGCGCCGGTGCTGCTCTACGCCTCGGGCAATGGGCCCTATCACTGGGCCTGGGAGACGCTGAACACCGCCTGTCGCGGCAGCAGCGCCTGGCCCGATTCCATCTTTCGCACCCTTGACGCCGAGGCGTGGACCGACGAGGCGCTGGTCACGGTCACGAAGTCCCTGGCCGAGCACGCGCGTCACCTGATGAAACACCCCACCGGTGGCAACTGGCTCACCGCCGAGTCCACGGCGATCTTCTACATCGGCACCCTCTTCCCGGAGTTCCGGGAGGCCGAGCAGTGGCGCAAGACCGCCCTGGAGCGGCTCTACGATCAGATGGAGAAGGAGGTCTACCCCGACGGGCTGGAGTACGAGCTCGCCCTGGGATACGGAATGTGGGTGCTGCGCAACTACGGCGACGTGATGGACTTCGCCATCCTCAACGACGGGCGCGACGAACTGCCCGAGGACTTCCTCCAGCGCACCCAGGCGATGTACAACTACTGCGCATACGTGCAGATGCCCAACGGCATCATGCCCGGCCTCAACGACTCGGGCAACGCCAGCGCGAGGCCCTACGTGGAGCGAGCAGCCAAGTACTTCCCCGACCGCGAGGACTTCCAGTGGTTCGCGACCCGCGGCGCCGAGGGCGAGATGCCCGAGGGGGCCTCGTGCGCCTTCCCGTACTCCGGGCACTATGTGATGCGCAGCGGCTGGAGCCTCGAGGACCTCTATCTGCTGATGGACGCCGGTCCCTTCGGCTCGGGCCACCAGCACGAGGACAAGCTGACGCTGATCCTCTACGCCCACGGCCGCCTGCATCTCGTGGACGCGGGCAACTATATGTACGACAAGAGCCGCTGGCGGCGGTACGTGCTGTCCACGCGGGGGCACAACACCGTGCGGGTGGACGAGCTTGACCAGCACCATCGCGGGTTGCGCGAGACTTATGTTCTGCCATATCCCTTCCAGCCCCTCGACAACCCCTGGATCAGTGAGCAGGACTTCGACTACGCGCAGGGCGTGTATGATAAGGGCTACGGCGACGAGAATCAGGTCCGCGTCACACACACGCGCAACGTCCTGTTCGTCAAGCCCGAGTACTGGATCGTGCTCGACCGGATGCAGCCGGAGGATGAAGAGGAGCACGCATACGAGTCCCTCTTCCACCTCGACGCTAAGGAGGCCCAGGTCGGAGAGAACGAGCGGGTCATCTCGGTGACCTCGGAGGGCGAGAGCCGGCTCGCCATTGTGCCGCTGGCGACTGAGGGGCTGGAAGTGAAGGTGGTCAAGGGCATCGAGGAGGAGCCGGTGCAGGGCTGGGCGTGGGCGAAGCTGGGCAAGGGCGGCCCGGTGCCCACGGCCGTCTACGAACTCAGCGGCGGCGGGGAGCAGACCCTTTGCTACCTGCTGTGGCCGCTCAAGCCGGGTGAGGAGCTGCCGGTGCAGAGGCTCGAGCGCCTGGTCACCGAGGATCCCTCGTGCGTCGCCGGAGAGATAGCCCTGGCCGATGGCCGGCGGCATCTGTTCATGTTCGCGGCGGAGCCGGGCGCCAGGACCTTCGCCGGCTCTGAGACCGACGCGCAGGTCGCGTTCGTCGAGTTTCACGCCGACGGCAGCGTCGGGCGGTCCTTCCTCGTCGGGGGCAGCTACCTCCGACCCGCACAGCAAGAGTGACGCCGGCGGGGCCGAGTGGTATAATGCCGCGCTATCAGACAGGAACCGCAGGCGATCCGCCGTCGCTGAAGCTATGGCGGACAGGGGGCGCCTGCGGGCACGAGCTTGGGATGCGAGTGATATGAGCGTACTCTTCGAGCGGTTCGCCGTGTCCATGCTGCTGGGCGCTTTCATCGGCCTGGAGCGGGAGCAGGTCGGTCACGGCCAACTCGGTATCCGCACCTTCTGTCTGTTCGCGGGCCTGGGCACACTCGGGGCTATGCTGGCAGAGACCACGAACTCCGCATGGATTCTCCCGACCGCCTTCTTTGCCCTGTCCGGGCTGGTGGTCGTCGCCAGGGTGGGCCGGGAGAAGGTGGAGGAGCATCCCGGCATAACCACCGAGATCGCGGCCCTGATGACCTTCGCTCTGGGCGCGCTGGTCTACTACGGCCCCATGGAGCTGGCGGTGGCGCTCGGTGTTGTAACCGCCGCGCTGCTGCATCTCAAGCCCGAGCTGCACTCGGTGGCACGCCGCGTGGGCTCCAAGGACCTCTTCGCGATGGTGCAGTTCGCCCTGGTGGCCTTCGTGGTGCTGCCGGTCCTGCCGAATCAGACCCTGGGGCCGCTCAATGTGCTCAATCTCAACCATATGTGGCTGATGGTTGTACTCGTCTCGGGCATCAGCCTGGCGGGGTACGTCGCCCTCAGATTCGTAGGGCCTCGACATGGCGCGCTGGCTTCCGGGCTGCTGGGGGGCACGGTGTCCAGCACGGCAGTGACCTTCAGCTTCGCTCGCCACGCCAAGGAGATGCCGCGCTTCTCGCGGCCGGCGGCGATAGCGGTCATGGCCGCAACGGTCGTGACCATCCCGCGCATGGCCGTGGAGATGGGCGTGGTCAACCCGGCTATTCTGGCTGACGGCGCCTTGCCCCTGGCGTGTCTGCTGGTCGCGGCGCTGTTGCCGCTGCTGTTGTACTGGCGTCGCTGCGCGGTCCCCGGCGACGACGAGATGCCCGAGGTCCAGAATCCGGTGAGGCTCGGGATGGCTCTCACCTTCGCCGCGATATATGCGGCGGTCATCCTCGCGGTTGCGGCCGCCCGGCACTACCTGGGCGACGTGGGCCTTTACACAGTGGGAGCGCTCTCGGGTCTGACCAACGTGGATGCAATCACGCTCAGCACCGCCCGCTTGGCCGCCTCCGGCCACCTCACGAGCGCGCAGGGCGTGGATGTCATCATCGTGGCCTTCGTGGCCAACCTCGTGTTCAAGTTCGCCATCGCCGCATCCCTGGGCACACGCGCCATCGCGCGCGATCTGGCCATCGCCTTCGCTCTGGTGATCCTCACAGGCGCGGCCGCCATCTACTTCTTCTAGCTCGGCGTCGGGCTCACCCCGTCGCGCAGCGGTGGGACGAGACCAGAGCGCAATCCCGCCCAGGCGGGATGAGTAGATGAGGCGATGCCAGACGCAAAGGACTGACCCATGATGACCGACGTCAGTGCCCTGTCTGTCCCGCCTGCCGACTATGACCCGCAGGCCATTGCGCTGCCGCCCGTCGAGATCGGACCCACGCTCGACGACTGGCGCGCGCAGCGGGAGCAGGTGCGAGAGACGTGGCTCGACTACCTCGGCGACGGCCCCGAGCTGGTGCCCCTGGAGCCTGAGGTCCACGAGCAGGAGGACCTGGGAGAGCTGACGCGCTCCCTGGTCAGCTACCAGGTCGAGGAGGACTGCCGGGTGGAGGCCTACCTGATGCGGCCCAAGAGCGAGCGCCCCCTGCCCGGCGTCCTGGTGTACCACCCGACCACGAACGACACGATCCTGCAACCCGCGGGCCTGGCCCCGGCCCCGGAGAAGCACTTCGGCCTCAAGCTCGCCCAGCGCGGCTACGTCACCCTATCCCCGCGCAACTACCTGTGGCACTACGCAGGGCTCGAGAGGCGCGACGACCCGGCCGCGGAGCGTACGAACATCGTGAGCGCGCTGTTCGAACGCTGGCCGCAATGGACGGGGATGGGCAAGATGGTCTGGGACGGCCTGCGGGCTGTGGACTACCTGCTGACCGTGCCGGGCGTGGACGCGGAGCGACTGGGCTGTGTCGGCCACTCGCTGGGGGCCAAGGAGGTCATTCACTCCCTGGCGCTGGACGAGCGGCTGAAGGCGGGAGTCAGCAGCGAGGGCGGCGTAGGCGTATCATTCTCCAACTGGGACGCGCCCTGGTATCTCGGGGAGCGGATTCACACGCGAGAGGACCTCGACCACCACCAGCTCATAGCTCTGTGCGCGCCGCGGGCGCTGCTGGTGCTGGGCGGCGGTGGCGATCCGGGTAGCAGGCCGGAGGGGGAATACCTGGGCGCGGACGGACCGGCGAGCTGGAACTACCTGGAGGCGGCGCGTCCGGCCTACGAGCTGTTCGGCGCCTCGGAGAAGCTGGGGATGCTCCTGCACGACAAGGGCCATGCGGTGCCGCCGGAGGCCGAGGCCGCGCTCTATGCCTGGTGCGATCACTTCGTCAAGACGGCGTGATACTGGGCAACGAGGCCGTGCGGGCATCCCGCTCTGGCGGGATCACCTGCCCCCACCCTTGCAGTCCCCTCGAAGGGATTCCTCAGCGGCCCAGGAATGTACTCCCACGCAGGGGGACATCGAACCGAGAATGTGTCCGAGGAGCCGACGTCTCGCCTCGGGGGCAGCGTCGCCCGTGCGTCCGCGGCTCCGCTGGGCACAAAGGTGGCTGAGAACATGCGTCACTCATCGGCGACAGCAGCGACCCAACACCAGCCCCCTCGCCTCATCGCACTGCTCGCGGTGGGAGCGCTGACCTTGCTGCTGGCCGGCTGCCCGCTCATCCCGCGCCGGCCAAGCGGTGACACAGGCGGAGGCGAAGCTCCCGACGCCCTCCCCCGGGACCTGGTTGACCAGTTGAAGGACACCGTCGTCCTGGTGGAGGTGGCGCTCACTTTTCCGGGCGGCAAGAGTGGCACCAGTGGGGGCAGCGGCTTCCTCGTCTCCGAGGATGGTCTGCTGGTCACGAATCAGCACGTGGTCTCGCTCATCGTCCCCGGCGAGGCCGGCGTGGGGTCAATGGTCGCCGATGACCGCAAGGTGCAGATCACCTTCCACCCCGGCACCGACCAGGAGCGGACCGTCCCCGCCGAGGTGGTGCGAGAGAACCACGAGGTGGACCTGGCGCTGCTGAGGGTAGACCAGGAGACGCCGTGGCTGAAGCTCGCCGACTCTGATGCCGCCGTCGAAACCACGAAGATATACGTCTGCGGCCACCCGTTGGGGCTGCGCGAGTTCTCGATCCGCGCCGGCACCGTGACCGCGCACCGCGTCCTCGACGGCCAGCCCTTCCTGGAGCATGACGCCTCCGGAGAGGAGGGCAGCAGCGGCGGGCCGGTCGTGGATAGCCGCGGACGCGTGCTCGGCGTACACAAGATGACCCTCTTCAGCAAGGCCCTCCTGACGAAGATGGCCATTCCCTCGCAGGTCCTCAAGGACTGGCTGGCCAGCAAGCCGGATGATGACCCCGAGCCTCCGAGGCTGGGCGAGCCCGTGGTCGCCCTGCTCACGGCCGCCGACATCGTCTACGAGGAGCTGGAGGGCGGTATCTTCGCGTTGCCCTATCCCGACGACATCATCGTGCTGGTGCACACCTGGGAGGACTTCCTGCGCGTGTTCGTGCCGTTGGGCAGGCTGCCCGGCAGCACGGTGGCCGACCAGGGCGTCGTGGCCATGACTGCCCTCCGCTTCAACTACGACGACCCGGTCGGGCGCATGAGCATCAACGCGGACGAGGGTGAGCGCAGCCTGTACTGGGAGTGCCAGTTGCCCATCAACACCGCCACGCCCGATTACCTCCGGCGCGTCAGCGCCACCGCGGCCGCTCAGGTCGCCCGCTGGCAGACCGTGATGCAGGGCGACGACACCGGCGAGCCGGAGGGCGTGTACCCCGGCGGCGATGAAGACGCGCAGTTCGACGAGTTGGAGAAGATCATTCAGGCGGCGGACTTGATCCACGAGGCGGGCGAGGACAGCTATGACCTGCCCTACGAGGAGGGCGCCACCATCCACGTCGGCGTCTACCGGGGAATGGTCTATACTTACGCGTACACGGGCGGTCTGCCGGGCAACACCCCTGATGAATACGGACAGACCGCCATCGCAATGCTGATGCGCAACTGGCACGACCCCTTCGGCCGGCTCAGCCTCGACGATGACGACGACGTCGTCTGGGAGTCCCAGGTGCCCTTCGAGTTCATCACGCCCGACTACCTGTCCGTTGTGGCGGCGACCGGCTCCGCTCTGGCGAAGGCCTTCATTGACGATTACGGCGAGTGGCCCTTCGCCGGCGAAACCGAGTAAGGGCCCCGCGCAGACCGACCTGCGCGACTGATTGCGGCCAGGCGCACAGTGCCGGTCACAGCCCCAGCAGGGCCGCAATCGAGCCGCCGAGGATCAACGCCTTCTCCTCCTCGGAAAGCTCCAGCATCTCTATCTGCTTGAGCGGCGCCCGCGCGAAGGTCACCAGGTCGGGCATCGGGTGCGGGCCATCGGTGCCGAAGAGTATGCGGTCCGCGCCGATCCTTCGGGCCGCCTCCTCGATCGTCCAGGCCAGCACCACCCCGGACGCGTCCAGCCACACGTTCTCGCAGCTCTCCGCCAGCTCGATGAAGCGCTCAATCAGAGCTGCGTCCGTGCAGAGATACCTGCCGAAATGAGCTACGATGAGCTTCGTCCCCGGGAAGCCCCGTGCGATGCGCTCAGTGGACGCGAAGTCGCCGCCGAAGTCCACCAGACAGGGTACGCCGTGCTCCGCCGCCAACTCCAGCACCGGGTCAATGATGTACTCCGTCAGCCGACATTCTCCGATGTGGATCTTGATGCCCTTGAAGCCAAGCTCGCCGATGGCCTCCTTCAGCTCATCGAGCACAGCCCCCTCGTAGCTGGGCAGCGCGTAGGCGTACGGTATCAGCCGGTCGGGGAATTGCTCAACTGCCTCCGCCGCCATCTCTACTGAGCGGCGGGTGGTCGTGGACATCGCGAAGACCACGGAGCGGTCTACGCCGGCGGCGTCCATGACTTCGACGATGGCCTCAGCGGAGTACTCGGTCCTGGCAGCGTTGCCATGCTTGAGATGCACATGCGAATCGATGATCATTTCGCAGTCCTCCCGAGACGTGTACGCCGTTGTGCTATGAGGCCGAACAGCGCGCGTCGGGCTGGCAGCCCGACCTACGCGCAGAGCATGCTCATTGCCGTTCGAAGATGACCAGGCGGACTTCCGTGAGGTCCGGCGGGGTGCAGCCCTCGCCTGGGACACCGTGCGTGTACAGCAGCATGGGCACGTCAAAGGCGTTGTGCCCCACGGCCCTTTCGAAGTTCGGCAGCCAGTTTGAGATGGCGGCGTCGGAGGGGGACACCTGCAGCACCTCGAAGTCGTCGCCCAAGTCCTCCGAGTAGAGCAGGAATACGTGGTTCGTCGGGTCTCCCCACTTGGCGTGCTTGGATGCAGCACCCGCCAGGTAGAGGTTCCCCTGCGGGTCGAAGCTCGCCGTGCCGAACGCCAACTGAGCGTCCGGCATCAGCGGCTCGATGAGCGGCTGCAGGTCGAAGGACTGCCAGCCCTCCTCGCGCCAACGCCACAGCTTCGCCGTCTTCGGGGTGGTCTCGTAGTGTCCTGCCATGAAGTAGGGGCGCGACTGCGCGTCACATACCACGTTCCCCGCCCGCATATCCAGGTCGGGCCTGTGCTCGACGAAGGCGTCCATGTCGGGCGTGACCGGCAGTGCCAGCGCCGTGCCGTCTGCCAGCATCCAGGTCTGGCCAGCGTCCACCGACTTCATATGCCCGACCGCCTTGCCGGCTGCCGGATGCACATCGTAGATGTGATAGGACAGGTGCAGTGACCCGTCCGGCGCCACCGTCAGGCTGTTGCCGTACTGCGTGTACCCTCCAGGGACCGAAGCGTCCACGAGGGCCCGTGGCTCCGACCAGTCTCCGTCTTTGGGCCGCCTCTGGTACATCAGCTTTGGCGGCGTCGGCATCCCGCGATAGCAGATATGCAGCGTATCCTCACGGTCGCAGACCAGGCTGGGATAGGTGCCATGATCGCCGAACTCCGGCAGCGCCTCCCACTCCGAGGCATCGTTGGGCCGCGCGGACCTGGCGAACTGAAAGGGGCCGTGGTGCGGCCCGAACACGATGTGGAGATAGCCCTCCGAATCCGCACACATCGCCGGTCCGCCGTGGTTATCCTTCCCGGTGCCAACGTGGACCACCGGCCCGAACTTGCCCGTGGTCCGATCGTAGGTCTGAATCATAGTCTTCGAGCCCGAGTCCAGCCATGCGACATGCGTCTTGCCGCCGAGGGTCAGTATCTTCGAACTCATGACGTAGGCCGTCGCGCGCGTGGAACCGGCTGTCGAAAGGGTCACGGTCGCCTTGACTTTCAGATGACTCTGCCTCCCATCGTCCGCGCCGCACACGATCGGACATGCGCTAAACAGCATGAACACCGCCAGTGCGCTCGCGGTGCTATGCCTGCTCATGCCGAACCACCGCCTCCCATTTCTGCACTGACCGGGATGGTCACATGGTCCCCGGTCCCGATGGCTGCGATCCTGAACCGGCGCCTGCCGTCACCGTCCGCATCCACAAAGTCCTCAACCGAGGGCTGCCTGTCTGCGAGCGCGAAGCTGGTGCGCTCGACGGCTCCGAGCTTGCCGACGACCTCGCCCGCCTCGTCAAGCACCGTCATCCCGCCGTTGACGAAGTACATCACGCGGTCGTGCTTCACGACGCCCTGCTCGTCAACCTCCAGCGCGCTCGCCACGCCGCAGCGCAGGTCCTGATCGCCCAGCGAGAAGGTGCGCGCATCAGTGACCTCGTCAATGCGCACAGCGGTCACGTGCCCGCCGGTGTCCACGCGCACCCAGCGGCCCACCATCGTCTCGTCGAGCACCTCCGCATCCAGCCGCACCAGGTTCTGCTGGTAGTCCAGCTCAGTGATATTGGCTGCCACCGGGCCGCCGCTGGTCAGCATAACCCCAGGGCCCCGCAGGGCGGTGCCGTCGAAGAGGCG
>CBFDBV010000167.1:0-9646 GCA_965603135.1 uncultured bacterium | reverse complement strand
GGCACTATGAAGAGCACCTACGGCTGCAAGCCCGACACCACCGACTTCTATCCGCCCTACGAGCCGAATCTTCGCTACGCGGCGTGCGTGAACAACCCGGGCTGGCGCACCTGGATAGATGCGGTCGCGCGGCTGGTGGCGCGCGTGGGCTACGATGGGGCCTTCATTGACAACAGCGGCACGCAGCGCTGCTACTGCCAGTTCTGCCAGGACAGGTTCCAGGAGTTCCTGAGGCAGAGATACACCGACGCGCAGGTGAGAGAGCTCTTCGGCGTGGCGGAGGGGGAACGGGTCCCGTTGGCCGAAGGGCCAGCGGGCGATGAGGAGATGAGCCTGGCGTGGGTGGAGAGCCAGCGCTTCTGGGTGGAGAGCTTGCACCAGCACCAGCTCGCCATCCGCAAGGCGGGCGAGGAGGTCGGCGAACGGTTCATCCTCTTTCCCAACGGCGGGCACGGTCGGCCCAACCACGTCAAGCTCGCCTTCCCTGACTCCGACTACATAATGTACGAGCTGTCCACCGGCGACTACGGGACGCACCCGGGCCTGGTCAGGTCCAAGATCGTGGACGACATCTACATGCAGGTCTACAACGACCACTGCTGGCAGCTCAAGTACACGCAGGCGGTGCGCGGGCGCGTGAAGGCGCTGCTGCTCACGCGGGCGGGATACCCCAAGACCCGCGCCTTCCTGGAGCTCAACGAGAACGCCGCCGCGCTCGGGATGGCGGAGGCGGCGACCTTCGGCAGCGGCGCGGGCTTCCTCCTCAGGCCACGTTGGGATGAGTACCGCGAGGTCCTCAACCAATATCGTGCGTTCTTCGAGGCCCACCCCGACCTGTACACGGGGCTTATCCCCTACGCCCAGGTCGCGGTGGCCGCCTTCTCCGAGCAGAACTTCTACGGCAACGACACGCACATCGCCCGCGCCAGGGAGATCACCCAGGACCTGTTGGAAGATCACATCCTCTTCGACTACGTGACCGAGGATTACTTCACAGCCGAGAGCCTGGGCAACTACAGGGCCGTGATCTTCCCGGAGATCAAGTACGCGGACCCGCAGCAGATGGAGGCCCTGACGCAGTACGTCCAGGCAGGCGGCGTTGCGCTGGTGCTAGGGGCCACGCCGACGCATGACATGTGCCTGAGGCCTCACGAGCCCCCGCGGCTGGCGGAGAAGCTCGAACTTCCTGCCGAGGGCCTGGCCGGGGAGAAGAGCGTCTCAGACGCTAAGGGCACCTGGTTGTACGTGGACCGGATGCCCGCCGACGGCATACGTGAAGCGCTGAAGACCGCGCTGGGGGCGGACCCGGCGGTGATGGACGGCGGCAGCGAGGCCGTGCGCTTCAATGCCTTCATCCATCCCGACGAGGGCTTCCTGATGCTGCACGTGCTGAACTACGACGTGCCGTTGGGGATCCCTGCCGATCCCGTGGAGGACAAGTCGAACCTCATCCTGAGCGTACCGCTGCCGGAGGGCGCGACGGCTACGAGCGCCGAGGCGTACGACCCGGATAAGGCCCAGCCCGAGGCCCTTGACGTACAGATGGCCGACGGTCGGGCGGAACTGACACTCCCCGACCTGCACATCTACAAGGCCATCAAGATTGAGGTGGCGTATCGCGCGCCCATGGGGGGCCAAGGGTAGCCTGGTAGCACCGGGCTTTCGGCCTTGGGCCAAGGAGCGGCAGGCCGTGTAAGCACGCGTTAGGGGCGACATCTCTGTGGTGCCGTGAGTGCCCCCCCAAGCGCGGGGCGCTACGCGCACCAGTGCCACAGCAGGGAGACGCCGCCAGCCAGCGGCCATTGTTCTGCGCGCACGGCAGGTGACCGACGGACAGTTGGCGAAGTCGGTCGCAGGGACCGCCGTGGATGCGAAGGAATCAGACGCATCTAGCAAGCGGAGGAGGTGCGCGGATGCCACCTCGGCTACACTTTTGCGAGACATGCAGAGCCCTCATAGCACCTCAGTCCGGTAAATGCCCACGCTGTGGTCAACCGATCGAGAATTGCCATCCGCTGAAGCCGGGCGCCGCGCTCGGCTTGATGGGAGGTACATGCACAGGGAAGACCGTCTACCTAGCTACACTTCACGACCAATTGATGCATTCAGCTCCGGAATGGCATGTCGAGGTCAGTGATGAAGCCTTCCGCGAGTTGACCGGGAACTATCGGTCGATGTGCGAGGGGCGGGTTCCAGATAAGACCGCTTCCAGCACTATCTTTCTCATGAGAGTGTCTTGGCACGGACGTAAGCTTGACTTGATCATGTGGGACGCGCCAGGCGAGCACTACCACGACCGCGAGGCCGGTGTGCCAGCACCTGAGATCATGCCACTGCTGCGTCAGTGCAGATCTGTGCTGGTCACCCTCGGCAGTTTCCACAAGGGGTCCTCGGACGGGGTCGGCTACAGTTCCGCCGATGAGGATCTAGAGCTGAGTTACATCTTCCATGAGCTTCTCGGCGACAGACACCGTCTGCGGCAGGTGATGGCTCTACTCATGGGCGTTGACGTCTACGGCGACAATCCCCACGAGGCTGCTCAGAGTGCTATACGCGATTTTGAGGCGACCTACCGCTCATTCCCCGGCGTCCTCAAGAGTCGGGGTGTCGACATGGAGGTTGTCCCGCTCACTAACTTCGGCTTTGCAAACGCCTCAGACCATCCATCTCACCCCCTTGACCCTCCGAAGCCCTACAACGTCCTTGAGCCCCTGAAACAGGCCTTCCCACTTTACCTGTCGCGGTCGCGTCGCTTCTTCTTGCGACGTGCCCAGAGAGCGAATGTCGAGGCAAGATCACCGAGTGTCCCGTCTTCAAGGGCCTATTCAAGGGAACGTACCAGGCGGGCAGGCCCGAGCACGGGCTTCATCAGCTATCGGAGAGAAGGGGGTGCGGAGACAGCTCGACTCATGAGGGGCGAGCTAACTGCGCGGGGATGGCGGGTGTTTCTCGACGTAGACGATCTGAGCGCCAGCCACTTTGATGATCGCATTCTGCTTGAAATCCAAGACGCGGCGAATTTCATATTGATTCTTTCTCCTGGATGTCTGGATCGCTGTCAAGAGAACAAGGACTGGCTCCGGCGCGAGATCGCTCACGCGATATCTACGGACAGGAACATCGTGCCCGTCCTGAAAGATGGCTTTGCCTTCCCGCCCCAGGAAGCTCTGCCGCCAGATATCCGGGAACTCCCGCGGTACAATTGCGTCGAGTACTCGCATAGCTACTTCCAAGCGACCGTTGACAAGCTCGTCTCATTCCTCGCCGATGGCCCGAATTGAGGCCGTCGCTCTCAGCGGTCTCCGATGCTTTGGGGGCTGTTGGCCTTCCTGCGCAACTTACTTGCTGTAAGAGATGCCGAGCAACTGATGGCGTTCGTCCTCGCCCTGGGTGTTGTTGAGCTGGAGCTTGTAGCCGATGCCTAGGTGCTTGCCCACATCGTACACCAGGCCCGTGTCGAGCGTGTAGAGCAGTCGGTCCGGGCGCAGGCGCACCTCGCCCAGGACACCCAGGTTGCCCTGCGGGGTCAGCGTCCACGTGAAACGTCCCCACTGGCGCTCATACTGAACCAGCGCGCCGACGTCCCCCACCCACTCCTCGTGCTGCTTGATGTCCTTGCTGACGCCGCCGGTCAGCTCGATGAAGCCGCGCTTCCAGTACCTGCGCGCGCCCAGCGCGATGAGCGTGTGCACGCTGTGAAAGCCGTGATCGCCCTCGGTCGAAAGCGCAATCAGCGGGTTCCACTTCTCCCTCGGCCGCTTCTGCATCAGGTAGCGGGCCCAGGTCTTCAGACGGTTGAATTCCGCCTCTCCAGTCACGGAGCGGTTGTAGTCGGAATCGACCGTGAACTCCCAGCGGCTCTGCCCATGCGCCTTCGCGAGGATGCTGTCCAGCGCGAAGGCCACGTCCCGCTCCCGTTCGCCGTCGCGATAGTCCTCGCTCAGGTTGATCGTTATGTCGAGGCGCTCCGTGTCCCACTCGCCAGCCACGGTGACGCTCGGGGCAACCACGATGACCATCAGGCAACGCACGGCGACCGTCAGAGTCCGAGATGCGAGGTCCATGCTTCTCTCTCCGTGGTTCTTCAGTGTTGCTCTTGAGCAGACTCCAGTTGAAGCTTGAGCCTCTCCTTGCCATTGGACACGCCTCACAACGCAGGAGTTCCGTCAGCCTCCGGATAGGGCTCGCGGCGGCCGCGAGGCACGCCTATCCCCTCTGCCCCATCCCGCCCAGGCCGGATTCCGCTCCGGTCGCAGGGCAAGCCCTGCGCTGGGGAAAGGGAAGTCGCACGCCAAGCCATCGACTGGGGGTAGGACGTATTCAAGACATGCGACAGACCGCAGAGGTCCCCTCCGCCTCATCCGCGGCCCAGCACAGTTCCGTCTGCGATGCGGGACTCGTTGTCGTCCAGCCAGCGCAGCGGCGGCAGCAGGTCGCGGAGGAGGAACTCGACCTGGCGCTCGCGCGGGACCTTGCGCTGCATCGCGTCCACCCGGCAGTACAGCCAGCGGCAGCGCATCAGGTCAGGCAGGGCGCGCAACTCCGCGGCAGTCGGGAAGGCTGAAGTCCCCGTGACTGGCGAAGCGTACCCGGCGCCGAAGGCCCTCACCAACCCCTCATCCATCTCGAATCCCTGAGTGAGCGACCAGATGTCTCCAGCGATGGTCGGCTCACTGCGCCGGCCGCAGAAGAACAGCAGCCCATCGGCGAGGTCCACCATCCGAGGCTGGCGCGTGCACCAGTCCAGGTCGAATACGCCGACCACCCGGTCGTCGCGGAACTTCAGATTCGCCGGGTGGTAGTCGCCATGCACGATGGTCTGAGGCAGCGCCCAGTACGCATCATCCGGCAGCCGCTCCAGCAGCTCGCCGGCAGTCCGCACAGCCACCTCGAGTGTCTCTCGGGCCTCGGGCCGGAGCGCAAGCGCTCCGCTGGGCAAAGGTGAGCGGAGGGCCTCGACGATCCGGCTGGGGCTGTGATAGCGCTCCCAGCGCTTCTCGCAGGGCGGGGTGAAGTCGGCGGTCGCGGCCTGAAAGCGCGCGAGCATCTCCCCAGCGCTGACGATCTGTTCCAGGTCACCCTCAGTGTGCTCGTCGCCCTCGATGAACGGATACAGCTCGTAGACATGCCCGTGCACTCGCGCCCAGCGTTTGCCCTGCTTCGTCGGCAGGCCGAGCGGCGTGGGCATCTCCCGCGTATGCAGGTGCTCCATCAGGGAGTGGTCGAAGCGCACCCAGTCTTCCTTGCTGTACCGGGGGTTGCGCCGCTTCAGGAGCAGCTTGCCGCCGGGGGTGAGCAGTATCACGCTCGCGTTGGCGGTGCCGCTGCCAGGCGTCAGGTCCTCCCGCGTCACGCTCAGGTCCCATTGAGCGAGGGCCCGGTTAGCCTCATCCAGGGTAAGAGAGGTATCGGTCAGAGACATTGCCCGGATCACACCACCGGGGGCCTGGGGACAGTCATCCCGCCCAGGTGGGATGACTGTCCCCGCTGCTCGCCTTCGGCGGTTCAGCTTCCTCGCGAGCAGGAGCGCGACCTTCGTTCAGTGGCGCGCTGGCGTGGGAACTTCCTCCAAGACCGGGAGGTCTTCCGGCACATCTGGCGAAATGTCCCTCCGTAGCTGCATGAACATACCCAGGAGGTGTGACCCGTGAAAGTGCCGGTTGTAGACCAAGATGAGTGCACGGGGTGCGGGCTGTGCGCGGACATTGCGCCCAACACGTTCGAGTTGAACGCGGATGATATCTCGGAGGTCATTGCCCCCCAGGGCGACGAGGAAGACACCATCCAGGAGGCAATTGATAGCTGTCCGGTCGAGTGCATTGCCTGGAAGGAGCAGTAGACCGCAGCATCCCAGCAGCCTTGAGGCGTGGTGCAGGGCAGCCCTGATGGGCTTGGGCTGCCCTCGTTGTTTCGGCAGGAGGTGCGGCATAATGCGGGTAGTGGCGCTCATACTGGCGGGGCTTGTCCCGGCGACGGTGTGTGCGGGCGAGTTTGTGCTGGTCAAGGACGGGCAGCCTCAGGCGCGCGTGGAACTGCGTGAGGACCCGACCGACGTGGAGAGCCTGGCCAGGGACGAACTCATCAAGTACATACGGCTGGCGACCGGGGCGGACCTGGAGGAAGCGCCCGGCGCGCAACAGCGCCTCGTTCTCAACGTGCGAGGCGAGGCGCCGGAAGGCTTCACGCTCGATGTCACCGCCCAGCGCCTCAAGCTGTCCGCCAGCACGCCGGTGAGCCTGCTCCAGGGGGTCTACTACGTGCTGCAAGAACACGTAGGCTGCCGCTGGTATGTGGGTGGCGAGACAGGCGAGGTGGTCCCGCGGGCCGACACGATTACGCTGCCGCTGGGGACGCAGAGCGTGCGGCCGAGCTGGCCGGTGCGCACCTTCTTCCTGCGCCAAGACGAGGAGTACTGGTGGGCATTGCGCAACGGGCTGAACGGCTGGTTCTCGCGCGAGTTCGTGGACAGCCTCGGCAGTGGCGTCGGCGATGACCTGCTCTACCAGCAGCCAGGTGTCGGCGGCTTTCACGCCTGGTTCCGCATACTCGATCCGAAGCAGTACCGCGATGAGCACCCCGAATACTACGCCCTCGTGGACGGCCGCCGCGTCCACGGCGGGATACACAGCGGGCAGATATGCACGAGCAACGAGGAGGTCATCGCCCTCATCGCGCACAAGGCGCGCATCTACTTCCAGGAGAACCCTGGCGCGCGTTACTACTCTATCGCGCCCAACGATGGCTACGGTTGGTGCCAGTGCGAGCATTGTATGAAGCTGGAGACGGAGCTGGGCGGGCCCCGGCCCTGGCGCGAGCGGCCCGGCCTTTCCGTGGTCAGCGACCGCCAGGTGCAATTCGCGAACGAGGTGGCAAAGCGGGCATTGCCGGGCCTGAAGGGTCGCGAGCTGATCATCTTCGCCTACGTCAGCCACGCGCCCCCGCCGCTCAAGGTGCGACCGGCGCCGGGGGTCACGGTCTGGCTGTGCCACTACGCTCCCGCTTGCTACGCGCACTCGATTGACGACCCCGACTGCCCCCCAAATGCCGCGTTTTTCGAATACGTGCAGGGCTGGGCGGAGTGCGCCGAGCGGATGGGCTACTACGCGTACACCGACAAGAGTATGTGGCAGGGCCTGCCGCGACCAATCGTGCCGCAGATGATGCGTGACATCAATGTGCTCTATCAGCTCGGCTGGCGGCGCTACGTGGCGCAAAGCAGCGCCCGGAACTGGGGACAGATGGGCTCGCTGTACTGGACGACCGCGCGGCTTCTGTGGGACGTGGACGCCGACGTGGGCACGCTTCAGGACGACTGGTACCGCGGCTTCTACGGCCCGGCAGGGCCGGGGATGAGGCGGTTCGTCGAGAGCCTGCAGCAGGCGGTCGCTGAGTCGGGAGAGCACTTCGCGGCAGGCCCCGATGTCGCGGGGCCCAAGGTGTTCTCGGCTGAGGCCTTGACGGCCGCGCGAGAGCACCTGACTGCCGCCCTGGAGGCCGCCGATAAAGACCAGGTGCGAGAGCGAGTCGAGAAGCGGTTGGCCTCCTTCGAGGCCGGCACGACGAGAATGGCCTTCGCACGGGAGTACGCGCGATACAACGAGACCGGAGAAAAGGAGGCGCTCGAGAAGGCGGTGGCGGCGGGCCAGGAACTCGCCAAGCGCGGCGACGCCAGGCTCCGACGCAAGATACGGGGACTTGAGCTTGAGCTGCGCACAGGGATGGCGTGGGTGGGCGTGGGCGAGCCGGAAGAGAAGGGCGGCCGCACCTGCTACAACAGCGACGAGACGGGTCTCGGGGACGGGAAAGCGGGCTGGATGACCCTCGAGGCGCGGCTCGAGGACCGGTCGAGACCCTACGTGCTGGAGCTGGTCGTGTGGGGCGAGTCCGCTGGCTTCACGCCGGTCATCTGCAGCGAGGGCAGGGGCGCGGGCTACACCGCCGGGGGCATCTGGACGCCGCTTGAACTGATCGAGGGCGAGATCTCGGGCCAGGCGCAGTGGGACACGCTGAAGTGGCGGGTCAGCCCGGAACAGTTTGACCTTGAGGATACCAAGGCCAGGATGGGATTCGGCGGCGGCGACTCGCAGATCTGGGTCGCGGATGCCAGGCTGTATCCGCAAGAATAGAGGGCCACCACAGCCCCGCCCTGCTCGGCCATCAGGGCGGACCGCTGTTCGCCCCTCACCGGCCGTTGGGGCAAGGCCGCCTTGTTCGGGCGTTCATCAGGACCGGTCATCGGGCGCGGGGCTCACTGCCCGGGGCTGCCGCTCGCGCACCACAATGGCCACGCCGCAGATTACGATGATGACAATGCTGGCCGCCTGAGCCTGGGTCAGCGCCGGGATCAGCGCAAAGGGATCGGCCGTCGCCCCGCGCCTGGCGAACTCCACGGCGAAGCGCAACACCGACGAGAGTATCAGAAAGATCATAAAGCGGCTGAAGGAGCGATGCAGCCAGCGCGTCGTCAGCAGCACCAGCGGCAGCACGAACAGAAGGCTCCCGGCAATGGCATAGAACTGCGTGGGATGCACCGGCACGGGCGGTCCCGGGAGGCTGCCTGTGTGCGGGAAGGTCACAGCCCACGGCAGGTCGGTCGGATGGCCGTGGCAGCAGCCGTTGAGGAAGCAGCCGATGCGCGCGATGGCGTAGGCCAGGACCATCCCCGGAGCGCCCAGGTCGAAGACACGACCCACGCTCACGCGCATAAGCGCGCCCACGATCACGACCGCCAGGACGCCGCCGATCACGCCGCCATGCCAGGCCATCCCGCCGCGCCAGAGGTTGAGCGCCTGCACCGGGTCAGCAAGGTACTCGCGCCAGCTCAGTAGCACCGAGCCCACGCGAGCCCCGATGATCCCGCCCGCAAAGCCGACCAGGGCGAGCTGAAGCACCGTGCGTCCGTCCAGGCCGTACCTGCCTCGCTCCCGATACATCCAGGTGGCGCACGCGACGAAGCCCGCGAGCATCATCACCCCGTAAGAGCGCACCTGCAGGGGCCCGACGCGGTTGATCAGCAGGTAGGTCAGGACGGCGGGTATGGCGGCCTCCAGGAGAAGCTGCCCGATGAGCCCGCCCGTCAGGGTCAGGCCCTGACCGTCGGCTCGCCGCTCCAGGTAGGTCCAGAGCAGCACCACCGCCAGGAAGACGGCCAACACCGCTGGCAGGTGGATGAGCGTCCAGGGTCCGACTGTGGTCAGCGTCGGGTGCATCCACCCTCACCGGAGAGGCGCGGCGTGTGCTGCTGGCCCGATCGTTGCCGGTCCGCCAATGACTCCGCCTAGATCTCGGCTACCGCCCCGCGCAGGTACTCCAAGGTCTCGCCCGCGAGCCGGTCGAGCAGTTCGGGAGGCATTTCCGCCTTCTTGTGAGGCCCCTCAAAACGCTCAACGCAACAGGGGCCATTGAAGCCGTATTCCTTGAGCACTCTCAGCATCCCCGGGTGGTCAACATCGCCCTCGCCCGGGCACGGGAAGAGGGGGTTCGCGCGCGGGCCCTTGTGATCCTTGACGCAGATGGCCTCGACCAGGTCCGCGCAGATCTTGATGTCCTCGACGGGATCGAGCCCCTCGTAGAAGTGAACGTTGCCCCCGTCATAGCAGACGCGCACCGCGTCCGAGCCGATCCGCTCAATCGTCTCCCGCAGCAC
>CBFDBV010000166.1:0-9724 GCA_965603135.1 uncultured bacterium | reverse complement strand
ACTGGTACGCGAAGCTCACGCGCTGACGGGCCCTGTGATATGGTACCGGACTTCGGGGCAGCCTTTCTCATCGTCATCCCTCTCGTCGCCGGGTTGCTGCTGTGTGGCTGGGTGGTCTGGCGGCTCATAGGGATGTGGCTGCTGCGCGAGATCAGCGGCCTGGAGCTCATCATCCTGGTCGGGGTCTTCCTTGGGTTGGCTCTCAGCGCCATCGCCGGGAGCGGCGGGAGCGGCCCACTAGCCTTCGCGCTGCTGGCGCTGCTGTGGGCGGGTGGGATGATGTACCCGGCGCTGCTGGCGCTCGCCGAGCGCCGCAAGGCCCGCCAGCTTGTGCGCGATGACATAACAGGCTACCTTGCCGCGCTCGAGAAGCAGCCGGATGTGCCCTACCCGCACCGCAGGCTCGGTGACATCTACCGCGACCGCGGCGACTGGGACCGGGCGATTGAGCACTATCAGAGCTACCTGGAGGTGCACGAGGGCAACCCGCAGATT
Organism: uncultured bacterium; assembly: GCA_965603135.1. Taxonomy (GTDB): domain Bacteria; phylum Armatimonadota; class Zipacnadia; order Zipacnadales; family UBA5352; genus CBFDBV01. Next base: position 9,229 of record CBFDBV010000166.1, on the reverse strand, counting down.
AGATTCAGGCTGGAGAAGGCCCTGACCGCCAGGCGGCGGGAGGCGATGGGACTGCGCATCTGCCCGACCTGCGGGACGGAGAATCTCGGTGACGCCGTTCGCTGCGAGGGGTGCGGCTTCTACCTCAAGGGCCCGCAGGAGATAGTAGATGTGCTCACCACCCCGGAGATGATGCGCATCTGGCGGTGGCTGATCGTCATATTCATCCTGCCGGGCGTCGTCTTCAGCATTGTGCAAGCGCTGCCGGCGGGTGTCGGGATCACGCTGATGTTCCTGGCCGTCTGTCTTGCTGGGGTCTATCTCTACGGGAAGCTTACCCGCAGGGAGGAAGAGCCGGCTTGAGTGGAGAGATGTCCCCGCGCGAGCGGGTGGTCACGGCAATGCGGCGCGAGCAGCCCGATCGCGTGCCTAAGACCGCCGGCTTCACGCCTACCATCCAGGAGAAGTTCGAGAAGGCCACCGGGCAGAGCAGCGCCGCCGAGTACTTCGGCTTCGAGAACCGAGGCATCGGCTTCAAGGCCACGCCCGAACTGCCGGACTTCTCGGCCTGGTATCCGGACGGGTGGCCCGAGGGCACCAGCTTCAGCGAGTACGGCACCGGCCGCGCCCCGGGCGACTTCTATCACTTCACCAGCCGACTCTACCCGCTTGAGCGGGCGATTTCCTTGCGGGAGCTGGAGGAGTTCCCGTGGCCCGACTACACTCCCGCCTACCGGCACGAGCACCTGGAGGAGGACTGCAAGCGCCTGCACGACCTGGGATACTTCGTGAGCGGCAGCGTCGGGCACATCTGGGAGAACGCCTGGCAGACCACCCGGATGGAGAAGCTGATGCTGGATATGACGCTGAACCCCGAGTTCGCGGGGTATATATTCGATAGGATAACCGGGGACCGCGCCTTCCAGGCTCAGCGCGTGGCCGAGGCGGGCGCCGACAGCATTCACTGCGGCGACGACGTAGGTATGCAGGACCGGCTGATGATGAGCCCGGAGATGTGGCGGGAGTGGCTCAAGCCGCGCTGGCGCAAGGTCATCAAGGCCGCCAAGGACGCGAACCCCGACATCCTGGCCTTCTATCACAGCGATGGCGATGTGCGCCCGGTCATCGAAGAACTCATCGAGATCGGCTTCGACATCCTCAACCCGGTGCAGCCGGAGTGCATGGATCCGGCGGCGCTGAAGCGGGAGTACGGCGACCGGCTGGCGTTCTGGGGCACGATCGGCACGCAGACCACGATGCCCTTCGGAACGCCCAAGGAGGTCAGGGCCACGGTCAAGGAGCGCGTCGAGACGGTGGGCGTCGGCGGCGGGCTGCTGATTGCCCCGACGCACGTGCTCGAGCCGGAGGTGCCCTGGGAGAACATAGTCGCGCTGTTCGAGGCGGTAGACGAATACGGGAGGTATTGAAATGCGCAAGCTTCTGATGGGTCTGGTGGCCGCGTCACTTGTCGTGAGCGTAGGCGGCTGCATTTTCCTGGACGCGCAGTTCGAGGTGGGCGTGGATGGGAGCACCGATGCGACCTTCGAGGTCGGCATCCTCAAGTCCGTGATGGAGATGGGCGAGGGCGAAGACCCGACCACCGGGATCAACGAGGGGTTGGCAGAGGGCAAGTGGGAACGGGAGGAGTTCGACCGCGACGAGTGGCACGTGGTCGTGCTCAAGGGCCACGCCGGCCCGGGCGAGAGTCTCTTCACCGAGGAGGCCGAGATGCAGCCCGAGTTCGCGAGCCAGACGCATCTGTTCAGCACCATCTACGAGTTCGCGCTCCCGCTGCCCGAGGATGCGGTCGGCGTCGAGGAGCAGATTGAGGCGAACGCGGAGGCGCCCCCGCAGGGCGAGCAGGCCGAGGTGCAGGTCGAGGGGCTGGAGGGCGCCGAGGAGCTGGCCGGCGACCTGACGGGAATGATGATGACAGGGGGCGAGAGGGGCCTGCGCTTCGCCGTCACGCTTCCCGGCAGGGTCATCGCCACCAACGGCGAGATCACCGCGCTCAATCGAGCGGCCTGGCGCACGGACTTGGCAGGCGCCGGCGCCCCGGAGGAAAAGGCCCTGCTCGCACGCTCGCGACTCGTCAACTGGCCCAGCGTCGGGCGGATGGGGGCCGAACTCAGCCAGATGGGGCGCTATGACCTGGTGCTGGTGCTCGTCTCCGCGGTGCAGCGCGGCGTGGTGCCCGATCCGCAGACTGACGCGCCCCTGGAGGCCACGCTCGATGCGAAGCTCTACGCGCAGATACTCGACATTATGGTGGCGCTGGATGCGGCGGTCGGGCCAGAGCTTGCCAACAGCGTGATGACCGGTCTGAAGCTCAATGCGGATGAGCCCGACGCGGCCGCCGTCGAGAGGGTGCTCGCGCGCGTCTCCGCCAAGGATTTTGGCGCCTCAGTGGAGAAGGACATCGCGGACAGGCTGCTGGAGCAGCTTGGCGCGCCCTGACGCGAACGGCGGAGGTGGGAAGCAGGAAGCGAGGAAGGGCAAACAGGGAACGCGCGGGGCTCGCCTGTCGCCCGAAGCTCCGACTCATCGCCCGAAGCCCTGGCGAAGGGGGATGGTGAGCAGGAACTTATCGGGCCGCCAGGCGACTATGATAGCGTAGGAAGAAGCGTATGTGCGTGGGTGTGATGGGGCAATGACGACGCCGCCGAGCATGGGATTCAAGCCGGGTGCCATGAACACGGCCCGGCTGCTCGCGCACCTGCCCAACTTCATCAAGCTCTACTGGCGCCTGTTCACCGACAAGCGGGTGAGCTGGCTGCCGAAGGCGGTGCTGGCGGCCGGCCTGCTGTACTTCGTGGTGCCCATTGATGCCATCTTTGACTTCGCGCTGCCTATCGGGCTCGTGGACGACTCGGCGGTGTTGCTCGGCGCTCTGTGGGCCTTCGTCAAGCTCTGCCCCAAGCGCATCGTTCAAGAGCACGTGGAGATCATTGACCAGGGCGGGTGATAGGGCGGGCAAGGGGCAAGGGGCAATAACGGCGGGGAATGGGCAATCGGCAATGGGGAACGGCGTACGGCGGAGGCTGGAAGCTGGAGGCTGGATACGACGTACGACGTTGTCCGGCCTTGTGGATTGCTCATTGCCCGACGTGCGGAGCGTGTAGACAGCACTGACCAAGGCGGCTGAGCATGGCGCAGACCAGCCCGGTGGCGGCGAGGAGCGGCGAGGAGCTGACGATCCGGCGGTTCAATCTGCGGCGGGATCGCGAGCAGGTGCTCGACTTCCAGCACGAGGTCTACGAGACGAACTTCCCGGGCCTGGTGGTGGATGCGTTCTTCCTGGCGGACTACCAGCGCGACCTGCGCAGGGCGGCGCGCTCCCCCAACGAGGCGCTCTTCGTGATGGAGGACGGCGGGCAACTGTGCGGCTTCATCTGGGCGGCGATGATCTCGACGATAATAGACGCGCGGGTGGGGTATATTAAGAATGTATATGTGGCCCCGCAGCTTCGGGGCTGCGGGCAAGCCGAGCGCCTGATGGCGGTCGCAGAGCAGTGGCTGCGCGAGCAGGGGCTGGACAAGATCATGCTCGACGCCAGCGTGGTCAACCGGCGCGCGGTGCGTTTCTACGAGAAGCTCGGCTACGCCACCGAGCGCGTGCGGATGGTCAAGCGATTCGGCGAGCAGAGTGACAGTGCGCTGACGAACGGGGAGAGGGTGGATGGCTGAGGAAGAAGGCGGCCAGCAAGAGCGCGAACTCGAGGACGCTCTCGGGCAAGTGGACGAGCTGATCGAGAAGGGCCAGCACGCCGACGCCCAGCGCGCGTGCCGGGAGCTGCTCGGGGCACACCCGACCAGCGCCGCCGTGCACGAGAAGATGGGCGATATCCTCCACCATCGCGAGCTGTGGCAGGACGCCGCGGAGTGGTACGACCTGGCCGCGCAGCTCGCGGACACGCCGGGGCTTCAGGCGAAGATATCAGTCGCCGAGAGTCGCGCGAAGGAGGCGCGGCTGGGCGGGCCGGAGCCGGAGGAGCTGGCGGCTCGCGCGGCCGCTCGCCAGCGGACGCTGCTGTTGCTGCTTGGCCTGGCGGCGGTGCTGACGGCGGTCGTGGCGGTGGTCGTTGCGATACGCCTGGTGCGCGGGCCGAACGTCGAGGCGCCCCTGGCTGTCACGACAACGCCAGCGGCCGTCGCGGGGCCGAGGACCTCCCGGCTGACGGGACCGCATGCGGCACGCGGCATCCGGTCGAGCCCTCGTGCCCCCGGCAGGGCCACCCGCGCGCAGGAGAACCCCGAACAGCACTGGGCAGCGGAGGAGGCCCCGCCGCGGCCGCCGCAGACACTGAGTCGCGGGACAGCGATGCAGGAGATCGCAGACCCGGTGACGGACATGGACGAGCGCGTCATCGCCGCCGTCAGCTCGCTCACCTGGCGCGGGGCCGGGGACCTCAAGGGCCGGGTGGCGGCGATGGTCTTCCCTTACACAGGCTATGCGGTGATCAGCGTCACCATTCCCGGCGGGGTGCCCGAAGGCAACCTGTTCGAGCGCGTTGTCCGGCAGGCGCACCGCATCTGTCTGACGGCCGTGAGGGCTGAAGAGGGCATCAGGTACGTCACCATTCGCATGCTCAAGACCATCGGCAGCAGCAAAGAGCCTGTCACTGCCTTCCAGGGCAACACCACGCGCAAGGTGCTGGAGCAATACCCCGACAGCAGCGCGCCTTTCGACGTACTCTGGAGCAAGGTCTTCGCCAGCGTCTGGTGGAACCCCCAGGTCGGCGGCGGCCTCCCCGTGGGGAGCGATGCGACCTCCCAGGCCGGCCTGCCCTGAGTCCACGGTGGGACAGGTGCCCTCACTCGTCAGGTGCCTGAGAGCGCCGACCGCGCACGTGACCTCGATCCGAAAAAGGATGCGACCCCGTGAGGAAGCTGGCCCCGCTTTGCGCCCTGTTGGTATCCAGTACTGCCGCGCTCGGCGCGATGTACCCGCCTCAGATTGATCCGCCCGATGAGCCCTTCTGTTACTTCAGCAAGCCCTCGGCGCAGCTTGGCGTGATGGACGGCCGCGAGGGCGCCCAGGTCACCTGGGACGGCTGCTTCTTCACCGGCTCCTCGGAGCTGATGTTCCTGGCAGGCCGGCCGCTGGCGCCGCTCTTCAACCGGGTGAAGACCCTGCGCGACGGCCACCTCCCCATCATCAGCTTCACACAGAGCGCTGACGGCGTGACGTACACACTCACTGCCTTCGGCTGGACGCTGGACGGCAGGCCCGAGAGCAACCTCATCATCTTCACCCGCGTGGAGGCGGCGAACCGTACCGGGGAGCGGGTGGAATCGCAGTTCGCTGCCGCAGCTCGGTATTCCGGCGGCGATCATCGCTGCTCGCGCATGATGGCGGTGCCCTTCACGCTGAGCTTCGAGTACGAGCTGACCGAGCGCGCCGCGTTGCGGGACGGCGCACTCCTCTACGCCTTCGATCGGGAGCCCGCCCGGAGAGAGATCGCGCCGGGGGAGGCTTACGAGGGACCTGTGACCGGCGCGAAGGCTGCTATCCTGCCCGACACTCCCTGCTGTCTGGCGGTGTATGACCTTGACTTGGCGCCGGGGGAGACCGAGGTCTTTGACTTCAAGCTCCCCTACTACCCGGATGCCGAGCAGATTGACGCTATCTGCGCGGCGGACTTCGACGAGAGTCTGGCCGCGACCGTGGCCTTCTGGAACGAGCTGCTCGACGAGGGCCTGGCGATTGACCTGCCCGAGCGCAAGGTCGTTGACACCTACCAGGCCGCCATCGTGCACACCTTCGTCTCCCGCGACAAGGTCGGCGACCACTACGTGCTCAAGGTCAATGAGCTGCAATACGATGGCTTCTGGGTGCGCGATGGCACCTACCAGGTGCGCACTCTCGACCTGTACGGCTACCACGATGCGGCCGAGCACTCTCTCGAGTACTTCCTCACCCAGCAGCGGGACAACGGCATCATCCATCAGCCGCCGCAGCTCGACGGCTGGGGCCAGGCGCTCTTCGCCTTCGGCCAGCACTTCGCCGTCACTCATGACGTGCAATGGGCGCGGCGCGTCTTCCCCGCGGTGCTGCGGTCCGCGGAGGCGGTGCTGGCGGAGTGCTCGAAGGACGAGTTCGGCTGCGTGCCGCCCACCACGGCCTATGACAATGAGGCCATCGAGGGCCGCTACACGGGCCACAACTTCTGGGCGCTGGGCGGGCTGAGGCTCGTGATCAAGATGGCCGAGGGCATCGGCGAGCGGGAGAAGGCCGACGAGCTGCGCCGGCGCACGGATGAGTACGAGGCGGCCTTCCTCGCACGTCTGGCGCAGGTCACGGCCAAGACGGGCGGTTACATCCCGCCCGGCCTGGATGTCGAGGGCGGCTGTGACTGGGGCAATCTGCTGGGCGTCTATCCCTCCGGCGTGCTGGAGTCCTTCGACCCGCGCGTGTCCGCCACCGTCGAGAAGATGCGCAGGCAGAAGTACGTCGAGGGCGTGATGACCTACGGGCGGACCTTCCCCAGCGGGGTCCTGCACCATTACCTGACCACCAACGTCACGCAGACCAGCACCATCCGCGGCGAGCAGCAGAATGCGCTGAGCGACCTTTACGCGATGCTCGCGCACACGAGCGCCACCCACGCGGGCTTTGAGACCAGCCTGCGGCCGTGGGCGGAACGCGACCCGGGTGGGAACTACCCGCCGCACGGCTGGTTCGCCGTGAAGTACTGCGCGGTGCTGCGCAATATGCTCGTGCGCGAGCAGGGCGATGAGCTGCACCTGTTCTCGTGCCTGTCGCCGGAGTGGCTCAAGCCCGGTGACCGCGTGGCGTTCAGGAACGCGCCCACGGACTTCGGCGGCATCAGCGCCCGCCTCGACGCCCGCGCGGACGGCGCGACCATCCGGCTGAAACGGCGGGGAATGGGCAATGGGCAATGGGCAATGGCAAACGACAACGGCAGACGGCCGGCGCGGTTGGTGATCCACGTGCCGTGGTTCGTGACCGAGGTGCGGGCGACTTGCGACGGCGAGCCGGTCCCCGTTCGCGAGGATAGGCTGGAGGTGAGCCCCGCGGCGCGCGAGGTGCGGGTGAGTTGGGAGGCGGCAGATGTCCCGCGGATGAGCTATGCAGCGGCGGTCGAGGACCTCAAGGCAGCCTACGCCGAGAAGTACGCGGAGTACGCAAAGGACGGCGGCAAGCCGCTCACGCTCTCCCCGCCCGGCTTCGCAGGGACGCCGGCCGACCGGCGCTTGCTGCTGGACGAGATGACGGACATGGGCGGGTTCGCCCTCTACCGCCCGGTCGCCGTCAGCTCAGGCTCGGAGGCGGCGGCCTGGCTGGTGGACGGCAATTCAGGGCGCACCGGCAGGTCCTGGTATCCGGCGGAGCTGCCCGCGTGGGCGATGGTTGACCTGGGCGAAGAGCGCACGGTGACCAGCGTCCACGTCTACCCCTCGTACCTGGGCCGCCGCGGGACAACTGTGCTCAAGTACAAGCTGGAGACCTCGACCGATGGCGAGAGATGGGTGGCCGCAGCCGACCTGACCGACACGGATGAGCCGATGGGCAACGCGGGTCGCGCCACCGCGATCGCGCCCACCGCGTGCCGCTACGTGAGGGTGATGCTGACCAGTTGCGACCGCCGCAGGGCGGGCCTCAGCGAGGTCCGCGTGCACGGCGCGAGGACGGTGGAGCGCGTCGAGCCGCCGGCAACTTCACAGGTCGCGTGGACCGCCGAGCGGCAGACCGGCGCCGAGATGGGCGACTACGGCGGGTGGGGCTTCATCGGGACAGAGCGCATCGTCCTGGACGGCAGCGCCATCAAAGCCGGGGGGCGGAAGGTGCGCCTGCGCTTTCACGCCTCCGAGCAGGCGCCGATCGAGCTGGGCTACATCAGCCTCGCCCGGACTGACCCGAACAACGACGCCGACGTGGTGCGCGAGAGCTGGCGGCCCCTGTCCTTCGACGGCAACCTGACGGTGCGCATCCCGGCCGGGGAGGATCGCTGGACCGACTGGATCGCGTTCGACCTCCAACCCGGCGTGGATCACACTGTGACCTTCCAGGTGCTGGCCACGGGAGGGACGAAGCTGTGGAGCGACGGCGGCACAGTCCGTTTCGAGGCCCGTTCGAGCTACGCGGCCCGTGCGCGCAACTGGTCCTCGCTGAACGCCTCGCGCACGCACAATCTTTACTTCGTCTCGGCGCTGGAGGCGGGCGAGTGAGCCCGGCGGCTGCGCAACGTCTACGGAGGGATGCACACCATGCCCGACAAGCTGCAGTTCGGACTGATAGGCTGCGGGTCGCAGGGACAGTACCTCTGCGAGGCCCTGGCAATGACCGGGATGGCCGAGCTGGTGGCGTGCTGTGATGTGAAGGCCGAAGCCGCTGAGCGCGCCGCCGCTCGCCTGGGCTTTGAAGAGGCGTACGACAACTGCGAGGAGATGCTGTCGGAAGCCTCGCTGGACGCGGTCATCGTCGCTACGACGCACGATCAGTTGCAGCCGATGGCGATGGCCGCCGCCAGGGCCGGCAAGCACGCGCTCGTGGAGAAGCCGATGGCGCTGAACGCGGCGGAGGGCAGGGCGCTGGTCGCCGCAGCAGAGGACGCGGGCGTGAATCTGATGGTGGGGTACACGCTGCGCTTTATGCCCGAGCGCATACTGATGAAGCGGCTCCTCGACGAGGGCGCGGTCGGCGAGTTGGCCCACGTGATCGCCGGCCAGCTCATCGGCGGGCTGTCGGGTTGGCTGGCGGACCCCGAACGCGGCGGCGGGCCGCTGCTCTACGTCGGCGCTCATGTGCTCGACCAGGTGCTGTGGGTGGCTGGCAGCAGGGCCGAGCGCGTGTTCGCTGAAGTGACCTGGGCGAGCGAGGGTGGCGTGGAGGCAGGCGTGGACCTGACGATCCGCTTCGAGGGCGGCGCGGTGGCGCAGGTGTGCACCTCGCAGAAGATGGGCGGACGGTACGGCTGGCTTGACATCATCGGCTCAGGGGGCCGCGTGCGCACCGAGTGGGAGAGTAACGAGCTTTATGTGGAGAGCCGCGCGCTCGAGGCCTACCGCCACCCGACGCGCATCGAGGTGCCGATGGACCCCTATCTGCCACCCGTCGAGCCAGGGGCGCGCGGGAGCATGGTGGCCGTCAAGTACCTGCGCATGTGGGCCACGGAGCTGGCCGAGTTCTGCGATTCTATCATCGAGGGCCGGCCAGCATCCGTCACCGGCGAGGACGGTGTGCGGGTGCTTGAGGTTACTGACGCAGTCTTTGAGTCGGCGCGCA